>JACNKJ010000324.1 GCA_014382085.1 bacterium | reverse complement strand
GTCTTCCCTTTAAATACGCGGTAGCCAGCGGAATTCGTTGTTGCTGAAGGCCACGCCGCTGAAAGCCGGGAGGAAGTACTTACCCACGCGCCTGCCGACCACTTCTTGAATGATGATGCCCATCTCTTCATTGAATTCCAGGAGGCCGCGTTCACGTCGATATTCAATGGGGTCGGGGCCAAAGACCGAGGCGTAGATTTCAGCAATAGCGTCGAGCATGGCGCCGATGCGCTCTTTTTTACTGCCCTGATTGGCAAGAAAAAGACTCTTGTACTTACCCGAAAAGGCGGTTCCCATTCGATCTTCAAGCAGGCTGGAACTGCGAATGATCAGAGGCACGTCGCCCAAGTCGTCTAGCGCCACCGAAACACCCTTAATGATGTCAGCCGGGAAGTTGCTGTCCTTGAACAACTGAATGACGTTGGGGTACTCGTGGCGAACCTGGACGATCTCCTTGAACTTCTGTTCGATAACGTCGTTGAGATCGTTCATGCTTATGAAATCAAGGATGCCATCCGAACTGATAAACCAGGTGTTCGGAATCTTCATTTCCCCCACGGGATGCAAAGGATCTTTCACCTTGCGAAGAATGGCATCGGCAAGAAGCAGGCCCGCGCTCTTTCCCCCCATGCGGCCGTGACTGTCCGCCGGCAGGATCATTCGATCTAAGAGATCGCCGAAATCGTCGATATCGAGGTAGTCCTTGGCGATCTTGATGAATTCCAATTGCTCGGTGAGAAAGCGGCGCGATAGAGACACGCTGAAACCGCGCAACACTTCGGGTGACAGTCCATCTTGGGCGCAAATACTTCGATAACGGCGAATTGCTTCGGAAATTTCTGGCAAGGAAGATCGTGGATTGGCCAGGACTTTCACGAAGAAACTCGCCTTGTCCTCCTGCAACCACTTCTGTACCAAATCCAAAATAGCTTCGCCACTCAGATGGGTAGCTGCCACCTCAAAAGGACGATCGGTGAGCAGAACGGCCTTGTCGGCGCTGCGCTTGCGCCCTGGCACATTCACCTCACCCTCCATCTCGCCGGGCTCGGCCCAGGCTTCGGCTTCTTGCAGAAGATTTCGCGCTTCCTCCACTCCGATCCCGTATAGGTAATTGAGCATCTTTCGCGCGATCTTGATGTAAAGAGTCCGATCCGAGGCGCGAAGCAAACGAATGGTTCCACGCCAAGCGCCCAAGCTGTCATTGTTGCTAGCGGATTCCCAGCTCTTCCGAACGTCTTTCAAGCGCTTGAAAAGGATGAAGTGACTCAAGCGATCGGCGATGGTTCTCAAAAGCCGCAGTTCCTCTTTGAGGAATGGACCCTCATCGGCATTGGGCATGGACTCCGAATAGTAGATACAGAAGGTGCCCACTACACGATCTTGCACATTGATGTCGGAGCAGACGCCCCAAGCTGTCGGCTCAAAATCCTCCGACTTGATGGTCTCTCCACCGTAGGTGATAAGGGCGCGGGTGTGCTCTGAGTACTGAAGCCCCGGAGGGATGCATTTCACCACCGATGCGAATACCTCGCTCAAGGGCCGCCGGGTGTCCTTGAGTTGCTCCTCCACGAGGTAGAGACAATCAAGCTCCTTGGCCCTCTCGCGCAGGGATAAAAGCAGGTCAGCGTGAGAATCTCTGTTCTCTTCAACCATGCCGGATCACTCCCCTACCGTTTCGACCATCAACCTTCACAGTAAGCGGCTTTTCCAAGCGAACGTGCTTCACGAAGCATGTCTCAGCTATAGTCTCTTGAGAGTCAAGCCACTGAAAATCGATGTCGTATTCACCTGTGTGCTTCACTGATAGGTATAGCACGCGAAAGCTGATCACGTTGTGGAAGAAATGGGATCCCTGGCTCATATCGGTGATCATGTCGGGGGTGGTGGCCTCCACGATCACTCGTGCGCTACAGATTTGCCCCCAATCCACGGGCACTCCCAGCCAGCGATCCGAGCTTCCCCAACGTCCGAAACCTATGAGCAGGCACTCTCTGTCCGCATCCATCAAGTCCCGATTGATACCTTCAAGTTCTTTGGCAATTTCCATGGTGTGCTGCGCATCAAAAACATCCGGCTTGAGGTAAACCACGTCTGTGATGTTCTCACGCAGTCCGTTGCCCAGGGATTGCACCGAAGCCACCAATATTCCTTCACCGGTCAACTCATCTTCAGGCAGATCAATTTCTTCGCCGGGTAGCATCATGGGACGCGCTTGGAGGAAACCGAATCGAGCCGGCTCTTTGGGATAGTCGCCCAATTCCACGGCGAATTCGATTTCCACAGCGGTACCCAATTCTTCCACGGTGATCTCGAGCAAGTTCTTGATGAGGTCGTTGAGAGGAAGAGAAGACGTTCGAAGTATGGGCGCAAAATCCAAAACTCGTGGCCCCTTCTGAGCCATGCCTGGGCGTATTCGATCAGAACCGGGATCATAGGTGCTCACCAAATAGTTGAGCACCTCGTCGGCTTCCGCTTCTTCAAGCTCCGCTTCTTTGAGGAATTCGGTTTCGTGAATGGGATCGGATGTGGAGATCTTGCCCATATGCACGGCCCAAAAGCCGCGCTGGGTGTTCTTGAGGATGTCGCCGATATCATTGAAAGGCAGAGGGCTTCGCGGGTAGGTAGGCGCATAGCTCCAGGACAAACCACCATCCACGATTTGCTTCCCCAACCCCAAGGCCAGATCCACGACACCGTCTTCCGGTTCGCTGTGCCCGCTCGGATAATAATTGTAGGATCGAGCCACGCCGGAGATGACCGGGTAAAAACGATCCTCGTGGCGGGCACCCACCACTTCTTGAATGACCACCGCCATGCGCTCGCTCTGAATGTCCTGTTTCACCGAACGGAGATAGCGCTTGGCACCTTGGAAAAAGGCGGAAGCGTAGACGAACTTGACTGCCTCGATAAGCCGCTTGAACCGAAGATCCTCAGAGAAATCGTTATTGGGGATCATCTTGGTTTCGTAGACGCCGGCGAAGGGATGATTCAGGGCATCTTCGAGAAGGCTCGAGGAGCGCACAGCCAGTGGCGTATGGACATTACGTACCAGCGCGCGAAGGTCGCCGACGAACTCTGCGGGAAAACTGGCTTTCTGAAAAGCGTGGGCAATGCGATCGTTGGTCTCATCGGAGAGCGCGATCTCCGCCAGCTTGTTGCGCTCAAGGAATAGCTCGAAGACCTTAGTGCCCAGTACCGTAAAAGTGGGCACTGCAACCTTGAACTCTGCGAAGCTGCCGGATTCAAGTCGCGGAATGATCTTCCGATGGATCAGCTCCAGACCGGCGCCCTTGCCGCCAAGTTCACCTTCTCCGATTCGCGAGACGGTTTGTTCGGCGCCGAAAAAACGTCGGCCAAAAGCCTGAAGTCCATCATTGTCATGTCCCTGCATGGCAATGCCTCCTGCGGGGACGCAACACGCCCGAGGGCGTGGCCAAGACTAAACCCAACCGCGGTCTTGGCAGGCCTGCGCAACACGATTGATGGCTACAACGTAAGCCGCGTCGCGCATGTAGATATTCTGTTTGTGAGCCACTTCGCTGACGGCGAGATAGGCGGAAGTCATTTTCAGATCCAACTTGCCGAGAACCTCGTCCAACTCCCAGAAGTAATTCATGTTGCTTTGAACCTGCTCGAAGTAGCTGCAGGTCACTCCACCGGCGTTGGCCAGGAAGTCGGGCAGCATGAAGATGCCGCGCTCGTGCATGATGGTGTCAGCCTCGGGGGTGGAGGGTCCGTTGGCGCCTTCGGCCACGATCTTCACCTGCTTGCTTATTGAACCGGCGTTGTCGCCATCGATCTGATTTTCCAGCGCGCAGGGAATGAGGATGTCCACATCCTGGGTGAGCCAAGCGCCGCCGTCGACAACTTCGTAACCCAACTCGGCTGCTTTGGCCTTGTCGATTCCACCGAAGCGATTCGTGATGCCCTGCAGTTCGGTCAGATTGACACCGCTTTGCTTGACGAATGAGTAGGAAGTCTGATCGCCCTGGTCCCAGCTGGAAACGCAGACGACCTTGCCGCCCATCTGGGTGTAGAGCTCGATGGCGTACTGGGCCACATTGC
>JACNKJ010000289.1 GCA_014382085.1 bacterium | reverse complement strand
ACCCTATGGCGACCGAGCGGAAGCGCGCGGACGCGCGGCGCGAGCTCTGGCCCTCCCCCCGCAATCGCCACGAGGAACCCGCGGGCCTGGCCTGGGCTCGTGGAGAATTGCTCGAAGAGCCCAGCATGTTTGGCAAGTCCGTGCTCTACACCATGCTCTTCGTCACCGCCGTGGAATCCGAAAGCAAGGAGACCGCGGTGCAGATCGCGCGGGAAATATGGGACGAGGGCATCACCCACGCCGAAACTCTCAATCGTGTGGGCTGGGCGCTGGTGGCCGATCCCGGCTGGGATCTCGACTTAGGTACACGTCTGGCCGAGCGAGGCGTTGAGTTCGCCACTCCGGGTCCGGACAAGGCCAGCATCATGGACACCGCCGGTTGGGGTTACTTTTTACAGGGGAAGAAGGAGCCCACACAGAGTCTATTGGAAGGCGCTCTGGCGGAACTTCCCGAACTCGATCGTGAAATCACGGGCCACCTGACTCAATTTTATGAGCGCATCGGTGAGGAAACAAAATTGCTTCAGCTTTGGACACGCATGCTTCATGGCCAGATGGACCGCGAACTGCAGGGTAAAGCTGAAACTCTTCACGCCAAGCGTGGGGGGAGCGTTGATTTGTATCGCGAGAAAATTTGGGAAATGCGCATGGAGAATGCCGACAATGCGCCCGACTTTGAACTCACAGATCTCAATGGCGTGGAATATCGGCTTTCCGATTATCGTGGCAAGGTCGTGATGCTCAACTTCTGGCACCCCACCTGACGGTATTGCCGTGTGGAGTTTTCACACATCAACGACAAACTGAACTTCTCCGAAAGCGACTTCGCCATTCTGTCCCTGGAAACCACGAACCGCCCCGACTTCGCGCGAAAGATTCTCATGGAAGATCAAATTAGCTGGCCGAGCTTGGACGACGACGAAGAAATCGCGTCCAAGCTCTTCGGTGTGACGGCCGTGCCGGCGAACATTTTCATTGATCGCGACGGTCGAATGGTTTTCCGCACACTCGGATTCGCACCTGGCGACGAGGAAAACATTTTCGACATGATCCAGGCGCTTATCGAAAGACCGGCCGGAAGCTAACGGAGCATCACCAGTTTTTCCATGGCTTCCCTGTCAGCGCTCTTGGCGCGGGCCAGATACACGCCGCTGGGCAGATCCTGCCCGGCGGTGTTTTTTCCATCCCACTGGAAACTGCGGAGTCCTGCGGAGTAATCGCCGTTGGCGACTTCGCGCAATTTGCGACCGTCCGGCGAATAGATTTCCAGAAGCAGAGGACCGTCTTCGCTCAGATCCACGCTAAGGGTGACCTTGGGGTTGAAGGGATTCGGGAAGGCGCTCATGTGCAAGGCCGGGCCGGGAATTTCCTCGGGAGCCTGGGTGGGCGGGCCCACTTCGAAAGCGTAGAGATCGCCGCCGCTACCAAATTCATTGGCGTGCACGCCTTTGCCGCAGGAGCTTCCCACGATACCGCCGCCCGATTCTCTGCAGGCCGCACTGAAGACGGAGCCGGGCGTGTCCACCGTGTAGATGGGATCGGAGTTGGCCGGCCCGAAGACGTGAACTTCGGGGTTCAGGCCCGCCGCGTCGCCCCAGGATCCGAGCAGGCCCATCTGGCCGTCTGAGGCCATGTCCGCTGCACTGGGAATTTCCTGGTAGACACCGTTGGAGAGTGGAGAGTTGTAGGTCCAGATTGGAGTACTGCCGCTACCGTCGAACCACATGACTTTGAGCTGATTGTAGCTAGTGGTGTAAAAGCCCGCGATGAGGGCGTTGCCGTCGTAGTCGAAGGCACATCGTCCCAGGTACCAACCTGTTCCACCGCCGTTGTTGGAATAGGCGAACTGGTAACTGCTGCCGTCCCAGTGCCAGACCAGGAGGAAGGTCCAGCCCGAGGCGATCCACTCGCCGTCGCCGGAGAAAGCCAAGCCGTCGGAGGATGCGCCCGCGCTGCCGGTCCAACGCAGGGTTGCGGTTTCCGTTTCGACCACGTGAAGGACGGAAGATGCGCGAATGGCCACCAGGCTGCCGTCGTCGCTGATTTCCAGGGCGCGAATGTAAGTGCCCGCGTCGCCCTCATAGGTGCTGATTAAATCGCCCGTGGATCCTTCAAAAACGAAAACTGTCGGTGTGCCACCCCCGGTGGCCAGATTAAGGCCCAATACTACACGGCTTCCGTCATCTGATATGCGCAGGCACTCTGCGGGAATTGCGCAGCCGGGAATTTCCTTGGTCCAGAGTGGAGTGGAGCTGGTCGCATTCCAGGCGCTCAATATAGCGCCGCTGATTGCCTCGTTTTCTACGGCCGAGGCAAACAGGTCTGCCATTTTAGCGCCGGCGGTTGCGTAACCGGTGTCGGTGGCCTGATTCCAGATTGGCGTGCCGTCACCGTAGAGATCGTACATGGCCAATCCGGCATTGGATCCTGCGAAGACTGCGGCATCGTTTCCGATGGCGGTGCTGTAGAAAATGTCACCTTGATTAAAACTCCAAAGCACGCTATCGCGAAGGTAGAAATCTGCCGGTGAAGAGACCTCGCCGGTCCCCAGTTCATTCACGAGGAAGGCACCATCCTCCCGATGCTCCAGAACCCTGCGACTTTCCAAAGACATAGCCAGATTGGAAAAGCCGAGAAGCAGACAAAGGATTAGCGTGAGGGAAATGCTGCGGCGCATGATTGACCTCCGGTGTGCGTGAACTTGCCGTTCATTCTACCGCAATCGGAGACGGAATAAAAGGATCAGCCTGGCGAGAACATCCAATAATTTACAACTGCTTTTTCATCTCGCGCTTGTATGCTTCCACGCCCGGCTGATCGAAGGGGTTGAGCCCCATCATCAGGGCGCTCAGCGCGCAGGATGCTTCGAAGAACCAGATGAGTCCGCCCAGAGCTGGGGGACTTACATCGTGTAAGGTCACGCTGAGAATGGGCATGCCGCCCGATTCGTGGGCGCGCAGGGTGCCCTCTTCGGCGGCCCGATTCAGTTGATGCAGTTCGCGTCCGGCCAGTGCGTTGAGACCTTCACGATCATCTTCGCGCCGGGGCACGGTGAGAGCGTCGGCAGGATGGGCCACGCGCAAGAAGGTTTCAAAGGCCTGGCGCTTTCCATCCTGGAGATACTGGCCGAGACTGTGCAGGTCGGTGGTGAAGGCTGCGGCGGCTGGGAATATGCCCTTGCCTTCTTTGCCTTCACTTTCGCCGAAAAGTTGAGCCCACCAATCACCGAGGCGAAAGAGTTCGGGCTCGAAGGTGGCGAGTACTTCTAGGGCGAGTCCTCCATTATAGTAGTGGTTGCGAAAGGCCGCGTAGGCCATGGCGGGATTGGTATCCGTAGAGTCGTTTTCCTGAAAGCGTGCACGCTCGGCGGAAGCGCCGTCGAGAAGGGTCTCCACGTCGAGACCGGCCACAGCTAAGGGAAAAAGACCCACTGCGCTGAGCACGCTGAAACGCCCGCCCAGGTCCGACGGAATACTAAAGCTATTCCAGCCGTGAAGGGCGGCCATCTCGCGGAGTGCGCCGCGCTCGGGATCGGTGGTGGCCACAATGTAGTTGTTTGCATCTTCACCACGAGCGTCTTCCAGAGCCGCTCGCAGAATGCGGAAGGCCACCGAAGGTTCGAGAGTGGTGCCGCTTTTGCTAATCACGTTGATGGCGAAGTCGCGCCCCGACAGGCGCCGCAAAAGTTCCGCCAAGGATGCGCCGCCCAGGTGTTCACCCGCGAAATGAATCTCGGGGCCATGGCCGATGCGCAATCCGCCGCGTTCTCCCGGCTCGCCGAAGGCTTCCAGCAATGCCCTCGCACCCAGATAACTTCCGCCGATGCCGATGACCACCATGTCGCTGATGCCCTCGCGCAATTGGCCCGCCGCATCGAGCATGCGGGGAAGATCGGCACGGGCAGATTCAGGCAGGTCCAGCCATCCCAGAAAATCCGAGCCGGCGCAGCTTCCGTCGAGCAGGCTGGCGCGGGAATCGCGAGCGAGTGAATCCAGGGTGTTCCAGTCTTCGGCGGACGGTTTTGCGCTTTGGGAATACAGGTCGAATTTGAGCAGATCCATGGCGAGTCCTTT
>JACNKJ010000322.1 GCA_014382085.1 bacterium | reverse complement strand
TTTTCCTGAGGATGAGCCGCCTTTCCACGACGTTCTCTTTACCGATCCGGCCCGCCGCGAAGGCGGCCGACGCCCCGGTGGATCCGGCCGAGCGGGCAGGCGCCACAAAATTGTCGACTTCTCCCCTTCCCCGGCCGCGCTCAGGCCACTCCTAAAGAAGGCGGATAGCTGGTGCATAAAATGGGGGCCGGCCTTGGATCTATCCCATGAGGCTCTGGCCGGTGGGGACGGACCTTTAGCGGATCTGAACCGCGGGGACTATGAGCTGGAGCTGGTTTCCTGGCGAGGTGAGTTACGGGAGGCGGCCATTTGGGGTGGTGAGCTTCCGCGAGTACGAGCGGCGGCCACGGTGCTGGAAGGCGAAATGGAAAGCTTCCAAGTGAATCGATTTGAAGGGGATCCCGAGCTTCCCGCCCCTGCCATTCAAGCTCCGGGGGACTACATCCACGAGCCCGATGGCAGTTTAATCCGTTCAGGTCTGCTGGCGGATTTTGCGCGGAAGGAGAATCTATTTCTCCTGGCCGAGCAAATCGCCTATCTGAGCTCGAATACGAATCCCAAAAGCCCCTTTTTACGCACATTCCGGCGCTTGGAAAGCTTTCCCTTCAGCCTGGCTCGAGTGCAGGAGGCCTTGGATCGCCGGAAAATCGGCACTCTGGCGCTGAAAAAGCGGGGATTTCCCGTGGCTCCGGAAGAACTGAGGACGCGCCTGAGCTTGGAGGGTGAGGCTTCGGCGGTGCTGATCATCCATCGTGGCCCAGAAGGGCACCTAGCCCACCTATGTGAGGCAAGTTAGCACTGTTATTGACCTGAAATCCTTTAATGAACGCCATTTATATCTTCGGTCAGATTTACTTTTATTGGTAATTTTTCATGAACCTGATCTATAATCCTAGGGCACTCGGGTTCCCCATACCCACATGGGAGGGATCATGCGAGATCTTCATCGACGCCTTCTTCTGCTTGAAGGCCGAGACCTCCATACCCCGTGGCTGGACCTAGACCTCGCCGGGGGCAGCGATGCCGTCGAGCAATTGCGCGATGGAATTCGCGACGCCGCCCATGGCGATGGTCACGTTCTCTTCGAAGGGCAGCCAGGAACTTCCAAACATCGACTTGCTCGCCTCGTCCACATGCTGTCTCCACGCGCGGAACGTGTTCTCGTGCTCTTCGATCCACAGGGTCTCGGCGAGGAAGATTGCGGTCTTCTATTGTTCGGTCCACACTCCACGGATCAGGGTCCCTTGAGACAGGGGCTTGTGGAGAAATCTAAAGACGGTTCTCTGATTCTCGAGGAAGTCGGCCAGTTGAATATGGCCTGTCAGCGGGCACTCGTGGCCCAGCTGGATGGCCCACTGCGGCTTTTAGCCACGACTTCGGAGGATCTGGAGGCCAAAAGCCGTCGCGGTGAGTTCAACTCGGAGCTGCTAAAGCGGCTGGAAACAACCCGCATTCGCGTGCCAAATCTAGGTGAGCGTCGCGAGGATATCCCCTCGCTCTTCCGCGCTTATCTGCGGCACTATGGTGAGCGTTTCCGCATGCCTGTGCGCGATGTGGATCCGGAAGTGGAGCGCTTCCTTTTGCGGCACAATTGGAGGGGCCAGCTTCTAGAACTTCGTCGTTCGGTGGAAATGGCCGTCTTGCGTACCCAGGGTGGTAGGCTGACCTTGGCCGATTTTCATCTGGGCGGCCTTGAGGCGCAGAATCTTCCGCAGAATTACAAACGAGCGAAGAAGATCGTTGAGCGCGATTTCAAGCGCCGCTTCCTGGGGCATCTGCTCGAAAAGAGCAAGGGTCGTGTGGGGAAGGCCGCGGAGTTGGCGGATATTCCCAGGCCCTCATTCTCGAATATGCTGCGCGAGGTGGATCTGATCGCGGCGGAATTCAAGAAAAAGAGCGCCGGCAAGTAGGCCTCAAGATATCGATCGCTGAACGGATATCTGCTATACTCGATTTCCGACATCAAATCCCAAGGGGTAACTATGCTTCGTAGGTGCGTTTTCCTCACAGTTTTCATCGCTATGCTCATGGCCTTGCCCGCCTTGTCCCAGGACGAGGTGCTCGCCGAGTACTATCAGGGCAGCTATCACTTTGACTATCAGCAGTGGCCATTCGGTAGCTATAGCGGCACTTTCGACGCCACGGGCGAGATTTTGGATCCGGATCTGGGTTGGGCCGAGGGCCAGACCCAGAGTGTGGGTGGGCGCATGGAGATCATGAGCGACACCCTCACGGTTTGGGGCTATGGAGCGAAGCTCAATGCCGACACCACCGTGGACGTGGCCGCCATCTTCACGCGCACCGCGGGTACGGAACTGTTGCCCGGCAACTACCCGGTGGACACAACCAACTTCCTGACGATCTACGGATTCTTCGACAATGTGGCGGCCTTCGAGATTCCCGGTGAAGGCGAAGACATGGCCGAGTGGCTGGCGAATTTGGTGGCCGACCACAAGTTCTTCAGCACTAGCGGCAGCATCACCTTCACGGAAATCGACGAGAACGGATTAGCCGGCACCTTCACAGGCAGCATGGCCGATCCCGGCGATTTCACCATCATCACCGTGGATAATGCCTCTTTCGATATGGACGGGCAGGCTGTCACCGACGCCCCGGAACTGCCGGCATTTGCCTCTCACGGCAACTTCCCCAATCCCTTCAACCCGAAAACAACCCTTCGTTTTGAAATGCCTCACGCGGGATACATTCGCGCGCGCGTCTTCGATGTGACGGGTCGAGAAGTTCGGGTGCTGGCCGAAGATTGGTTCGACGCCGGCGCCAAGGAATTGGTCTGGGATGGTCGCGACGCTAAGAATCACAACTTGCCTGGCGGCGTCTATCTCTACAAGATCGAGACGCCCGGTGGAGTGGTCAGCGGAAAAATGGTGATGATCAAGTAAGATGAGGGAGGCCGTGAGGCCACCCCCTCACTAGAGCTTCGCAAATCGTTCGGGGGTGGCCTCTCAGCCGCCCCCTTTTTCTTTCTTGTGGGTAAGAGATGTGCTTTCGAATTCTAAATTTGCTTGTAGCACTTTTGGTCCTTCCTTCCCTCGCGCAAGCCGAGCGATATTTTGCGGCCGACCATCGTGAAAACGTGGAGGCCGTCGCGGGGCATCTTGACCCAGCAGCGCATGGCTGCGGTGCTCATGTGGAGATTTGGCAGGACTATCTCTCGCGGCCTCATCCCGACCTGGCAACTTTGCGTGGGTATTTCAACGAAGCTGCGGCCGAGTTTGCCGTGCCGGCGGAACTGCTCATGGCCATTGGCCGCGCGGAGAACAATTGGACCCAGATTGGCCCGTCCATCGACCAGGGCTGGGGCATCATGCATTTGGTGGACAACGACTACGAGTCCACCCTTGAGGTAGCGGCCAATCTTTTGGGCTTGGAACCTCAAGCACTCAAGGACGATGCGCGGCAAAACATTCGTGGTGCCGCCGCGCTGCTGGCGGAGTACGCGGGTGTGGGGCGCGGCGATTTCGATCTTGCCGATTGGTTCGTGGCAGCTGCGCGTTTCAGCGCTTTGGGCGATGCTCAATTGGAGGTCATGCAGGCGCGGCGATACTTCCAAGTTTTGCGCGAAGGCTCCAGCTCCTCAACGCTCTGGGGCGAGCGGCTAACACTCGAAGCGCATCCGGGATTGCCTTTTAACGCGCCGCGTTCAAGCGAACGTTCCTACGACTATCCGCCCGCCGGCGCCTACTACACTCCCTGCAATCACGCAGACGGTCGCAATCATGTTGCGGACACCTGGGTGAACCATTGGGTCGGCGTGGGCACCTATGCGGGCGCCATCGCATGGTTTCACAACTGCGACGCTCAGGTGAGCGCGCATTTCGTCATTCGCAATTGGGATGGCCAGATCATGCAGGTCGTCAGGGTGGCCGACACCGCCTGGCATTGCGGCGCCATCGGTTATCCCTACAATAACAGCCGGTCCATCGGCGTGGAGCATGAGGCCACGGTGGATGATCCCGATCAGTGGAACAGCCAGCCCATGCTCGAGGCTTCCACGCTCATGGCCCATGTGCTCTGCGGGGAGTATGGCATTCCACTTCAACGCTCCATGCCCGGCATTCAGGGGCACAACGACATGCCGG
>JACNKJ010000193.1 GCA_014382085.1 bacterium | reverse complement strand
TGCTACCCGGCCCATCCACAGGAATGATGTTGGGGACAGCTTTGGGCATTGGAATGTCTTTGGGCAAGGGGGGGAAGGTGATTTCGGGCGGTGGAACGCATTGGGTGATCGACTCCCTGGGAAGCCTGTAAGGGTTGATACGGAAAATCGGACTGAAGAGGAAAGCTAGAGTGATCAGGGACAGGGCCAGCAAGGTGGCGAAGGCGACAACACGGGGGTATCGGCTTTTTGAAAACTGGTGGCATGTGAGAAGCATGGCAAACTCCTGGCGCAATGTCCCCTGGGGCGCCGGGGTCGATCATCGTTTGTGTGGGGGGAATGGCGTGTCCGAAAGGGGAATGATAAGCCAATTGAGGCCCTTGCGCAAAAAGCTCGCATGGAGTGACTTTATGTAAGGGGTAAGGATATTAATGTTAAACGTAAAATAATCCTTGACTAGCATAAATATCAGGCTTAGAGTGATGACATGGCAATTCAAGTAAATCTCGATATGATGCTGGTTCAGCGGAAGATGTCCCTCACCGAGCTTTCTCAGCGCATCGGCATATCCATGACCAATCTCTCTTTACTCAAAAACGGCAAGGTGAAGGGAATGCGCTTCAGCACCCTTGAATCCATATGCCGGGAGTTGGAATGCCAACCTGGGGACATCCTCGAATACGTTCCCGACTTCGTTTGAAGGGACTCCTATGGAAAACGTGATCAATAGCCTGGAGGGAGCGGAGGAAATGGAAGAGAATCGTTACCGCTTAGGTGGTTGGCTGGCCATCGTAGCAGCCCTGCTTTTTCCCGCCATCTTCATCACAGGCTTTATCCAAACGATCATTGCAGAGCGGGCCTTAGGTTATAGCGGTCCTCAACTCGGTCCCGCTGATGGACTCAGCATCTTCTTCACGGCTATCGGCGTGTACGTGCTGATCACTTTTCGACGCTTCCTCCACGAGCGCTACGAGTATCATGGCATCGATCTGCTTATCACGTTTTCCATTGTCTGGAGCATTCTCATGCAGATTGTCGGTGTGGGTCTCGATGGTGTGATGCTGCTGGCCTGGCCGGCGAGTAAAACGGCCTATATGGTCATTTCGATTATATTCATGAGCATCTTCATGTTGAGCATCGGTGTTATCGATATCCTCATGGGAATCAGGCTGATGCAATCGCGCAGGGAGTTCAGTGAACTGCTACGAGTCTTTGCGGTTCTCAACATTGTTGCGGGCATCCTGGAAGTCTCGGTCATCCTGAGCCCGCTGGCTCTTCTGATCGTACCAGTGCACTTCGTCATAATCGGTTTGATTCTACTGAGAGAAAAGACCGAAGCCGAATTCGTCTAGCAGGGTGAGTACCTGAAAAAAAGGGGGACCTCAGGCGAAGTTCCCCCTTTTCTTATTGTGTCTTACAACTAATCAAAGGACGGCGACCAAGGCGCCCAATCTGGCCAACCGTAGGAGTGTCCGGTACCGGATTGGTCGGTGAGCTCCACCGGACTTGTTGCCGAGATCACGTCACCCGCAGTATGTAAATCGGCGACCCAGATGTTTGACCCTGAAGGATAGTTGTAATAGATGCAGATACGCATGTGCCATGGGTCCGTGGTGAGCATATCCGGCGCATAGGCCGCCACGTTCAAGTCGTCCCACAGGTTGTACGAGCTGCCGCTATCCACCGAGACGAACATGACGCCTGTGTTGGTGGGGTTCTGTTCCATGAAAGCGACATAGTCACCGTCGGCTGTCCAGCAAGGAGTATCGTAGTGAGCTTCTTCGAGCTGCTGAACGTAGATCACTTCCTTGTTGGCACCTGTCGGGTCCATAACAAAGACGGCGTTGTAGGCCAGGATGGGTTCAATGGTTCTCAGATAGCCCACAAAAGCGATCTTGCTGCCGTCGGGCGCCCAGGAGGGTTTCGTGGCCGACAGAATTCGCGCGCTACCCACACCGGGTATGGTGATCATTTCGTCGGTGGTGGTGAGTTGCACAGGCGTGTCTCGATCGTAGCCCATTGTGTAGATGTGCTGCACCCAAGTGTCGGTATCTTCGGCCGAAAAGACGATGCTCGGGGATACCGGACTACCGTCCAGCTCCTTGACCGAGAGGTCATCGTCATTGGTTATCGCTGTAAAGGGTGGCCCTGTGAAGGGATCGCACTTGTATATCGCCACATTGGCTCCGCCGGGCCCCGTTGGGCTTAAAATGAAGAGTGTGCGGCTTTGATAACCGAGCGATGGTTCGCCACGTAGCTGCAGTCCCGCGGCCTGCACATGAGCTAGATCTTCACCCGTAGTCGCATCGACAATGCTGTACCAACCTGCTTGGGCCGCAGTTACGATGAGGCTACCAAGAGTGGTGTCTACGGCCGTATTGCTCATGGCTGACCAATTGGGAACTTCATCGGCCGTCTTCAAGGCCCAGGTGTATTCGGTGGCTTCATCCAGATTGTCGATGGTGAAGCTCTCGGCAGTTCCAGCGGTTCCCGGGCTGGGCTCTCCACTAACTGGTACGGCGGTATCCCAGTCGAAGCTCCGAAACCGTTCCATGTATCGAATGTCATAGGTCGTGGCCGTGCCGGTATTGCCATCGTCACCGGGGGCGGTCCAATTGAGAGTCATGCTACTATGGGTGGTGGCGGCTTCCACGACGATCAGATCATCGACCGTTGCGGAAGCTGTTGTGTCCTCGTCGGGGTCGGTAGGATCATCGTCTCCAAAACAGGCGATTCCTCCGAATCCCAGGATCAAAACTAAAGACCAGGCGCTCACAATTTTCCAGGTACTCACAGCCCACCGTCCTCTCGTTGCGGTTGGTCATTTACGAATAGGATAGTTCGATACTAGCGGATAGTTTGAAGGATTCAAGACCCTGAATTGTTTTTAGTTTGGCCCGCTTCTTTCATGTAAGCTCTTATCCTGCCTGTTTTTGTCGATTTAGGTGGTGTCTAAGGTCCTTTGGATGGGTAATAGGGGCCGGAGGTAAGCATTGAGTATCCACGGTGAAAAAAATATGGTCGAAGATTTGTCATCAGCGAGTGCCGATCGTCGATTCGAAGGGCCTGATCGGCGGCGTGAATCCACGCCGGCTCTATCTCGATATACATTTTTCGGGCGGCGTCGCGGAAATCGCCGCGATCGGGATCCTCGAACCGATTATTACGTGGATTGGGCGGCCGGACCCTATCTGTGGATGCTTTACGCCATCATGTTGCTGGTGCTCTTCGACGCCACGGCCACTTGGATGATCATTCGCCAAGGTGTCGAGGAGGGGAATCCCCTCATCGTCTGGATTCTCAGCCTCGGTCCAGTTGCATTTTGGGCCGTCAAACTGGGACCGCTACCACTATTTCTGGTCCTGCTCGCCGTAAAGCGTTTCTTTGCCTGGGCGCGATTTCTGGTTTGGTTCATCTTCATTGTCTATGCAGCCCTTGCTGCCTTCCATCTCTGGGGAATCTGGAGCCTTCTGAACGTCTAATCTTAGACCCCTGCTCAAAGCCCCGGCCACGCTGGGGTTTTTTCTTGTTGGCCAGAATGCTAAGCACTATCTTTGCCGGGTTTCCCATAAACCCCAGTTTTGGAGCTTCCCCATGCGACGACTGCTGCCCATTTTTGTCTTTGCAATAGTTTCATCCACCCTGCTCCTGAGTGCTTGCGGCAGATCGGACACTGAGCAAGTACTTCGATTCAGCGCCATTCCGGATCAAAACTCCACGGAAATGACCGAAAAATTCACACCATTCGCCGAGTACCTCAGCGAGGTTTTGGGTGTATCAGTGCAATACGTTCCATCCCGCGACTATCAGGCCGCGGTCGAAATGTTCAAAAACGGCGATATCCAATTAGCCTGGTTCGGTGGACTCACGGGAGTTCAGGCCCGCGAGGGATTGGACGGCGCACGCGCCATCGCCCAGGGTGCTGTGGACCCCGAGTACTTTTCCTACTTCATCGCCCACGGCAGCCTCGGTCGGATCCAGCATCCCAACTTTCCGACCTACATTAGAGAGTTAAAATTCACCTTCGGATCTGAAAGCTCCACTTCAGGTCGCCTTATGCCCGAGTACTTCATTCGCAAGTACACCAAATACAAATCCACATCCTACTTCAAGAATACGGCTTTCTATTCAGGG
>JACNKJ010000320.1 GCA_014382085.1 bacterium | reverse complement strand
GCGCCTTTGAATTCCGATTCCTCCAACAATGAAGAAGAGGCCGATGATGGACGATACGAGTATCTCCTCACCGGCCACCAGACTGAGCAAGACCAGCGACAGGAAGGGCGCCAGGAATATTAAGTTGGATATGCGCGCGGTGTTCTCGCTCATTTCCAAGGCTGAGAGCCAGAGTAGGAAGGTAAGGCCCATTTCGAAGAGGCCTACGTACAGACCGCCGGCCAGCCCGGAGACAGGAATGCGAAAACTCACTCCGCTGGCCAATGCGAAGACGCCGATGTAGATCGATCCGAATAAAAACCCCAGGAAGAGCTTCTCAAGGGGTGATCGCGGATCCTTCATGTTCAAAATCCAATAAAGAGCCCAGAGCACAGAAGTGGACAAAGCCAATCCCACTCCCAGGGGATCGCCGAAATTCATACTCATCAAGTGGCCGCCGGTGGCCAATATCAGAACGCCGAAAAAACTCACCAGAATTCCCATCCAACTGGCCAAACGAATCTTCTGCCCAAGCATCAACACCGAAAGCAAAGTCAGTGCGATGGCCCAAGTGAAGTTAAGAGGTTGGGCTACCTGGCCGGGCAATCGATCGTAGGCCTGGAAGAGGATGAGGTAGTAGAGGAAAGGATTGAGCAGGCCCACCATAGCCGATCGAGCGAGATGCTTCGGTGCTACAACCCGCCGCCAGGAAACGCCGCGTGTCATCAAGGCCAAGCCCAACACCATCGCCGAGACCGGTGCGGCCACCAATAGCATCTGCGCCGGTTCCACGGAACGAAGCGTAATTTTAAATGCCGTGGCGACTGTCGACCAAAAGGTCACGGCGACCAGGGCGAACAAGGTAGCGCGGTTTTGTTTCAGCATGGACAAACTTTGGTTGGGGACGGGAACGAGCGAACTCTATCGATGAGACCCCCTCATGTGAATCCCTTTTGTGACCGGTGACTTACATACCTCAAATCGCGGCCCGAAGACGGCGAAACGATTGGGAGTCTTGAGGAACAATCGTCCATTTCGAGCCACCTGAGTGGTCAAGAACTTCCCAGGCATCTCAGGCCGGAAAACCCACTTTCTTCCTGGCTGGCTAAACGGTGAAATACAAGGGTTTAGAAAAGCCCCTCAGGAGCCGATTTCCAAGGTATATGGCACCGATGTTGAAGTGAAGCAATGACTTGATCACCCCAATCTGGGAATGGCTCGGCATGTCCGATCGCAGAATCATCCACTTTTTGAAGCACAGTATCGGCTACGCCGGTCTGCTGATGCTCATGTGGTCGGCCGCCATTCTCACCTCGCTCTTCTGGAATTTCGATCAACAGGATCGCGAAACCATCGAAAGTGCGCGCATCGCCGCCGAAATGGCCGCCAGGCACGAGAAACACGTGCGCGATTGGAATACCGAGGTGGGTGGCATCTACGTGCTTAGTGAAGACGAAGAGTTTTCACCTGAGGACGAGAATCTGGTCCAAACTGAATCGGGTCTGCTGCTGAGACGGCTTTCCGGTGGAGAAATGTCGCGTAGAATTCATGAGACCGATCACGTGCTAGATGAATTCAGTGTTCGCAATGTTGCCCTGGACCCGCTGCTTCCGGAAAACACCCCCGATGAATGGGAGCGTGAGGCGATTCTCAGTCTGCGATCGGGAAGCCAGGATTGTTACAGCGTGGTTCACGCTGAATCCGGATCTCACCTCAGGTACTTCCTGCCAGCCATGACCACCGACGCCTGCTTGAGTTGTCATCAAGGTTCCAGTTATCAGGTAGGACAATATGCGGGGGGGCTCAGCGTCTCTCTCGATCTAGATCCTTTCCTCGCAGCTTCCCGCGAACATCGCGCCGACATTTTTCCCATCCACCTTTTACTCTGGTCGGTGGGCATGCTGGGCATGGGAATTTGGGCACACTTCCTCAGGCGATCCCGAGCCTTCCGCAAAATAACGCAAGATCAGTTGAAACAAAGCAACCAGAGACTCAGCATAGCCCTGAAAGACGCGGAAGAGGCCACGCAGATCAAGAGCGAGTTCCTGGCGAACATGAGCCACGAAATTCGCACACCCATGAACGGCATCATCGGCATGACTGAGTTGGCCCTGGGCTCCAATCGTGATGCCGAGGTGGGTGACTACCTGTCTACCATCCAGGGATCGGCGGATCATCTTCTCGCCTTGCTCAACGATATCCTGGATCTATCCAAGGTTGAGGCTGGTCAACTCACACTTGAAGAGACCGAGTTCGATCTTGAGGAAACCCTGGATCGGATTTCAAATATTATGTGGGGCAAGGCCCGCGAAAAAGACCTGGAACTCATACTCAATCTGGACCCGAAACTTCCACGACAACTGGTGGGCGATCCTCATCGCGTGCAGCAGATCTTCCTGAACTTGGTGGGCAACGCCATCAAATTCACGGACAAGGGCGAAGTACTCATTCAGGTGAAGCTGGCCAGCGATGACGATCAAAAAGCGGGACTTCATTGCAGCGTCATCGACACAGGAATCGGAATTCCCCGGCAGAAGCTAGAAACCATTTTCCAGGCCTTTTCACAGGCCGACAACAGCACCACCCGCAAGTACGGCGGCACCGGACTGGGCCTGGCCATTTCCAAGGATCTTGTGGAAAAAATGGGTGGAGTAATGTGGGTGGAAAGCGCTGTTGGATCGGGGAGCAGTTTCCACTTCACAGCCGTCTTGCGTAAAACTGTCGCCAAACCGACCGAAATCGGCGAAGTGGATCTTCGTGGCAAGCGCATTATGGTCGTGGAAAACGAGGCCCGTTCCCATGACGATCTGCGTTCCATGCTCAACGAATTCGGCTGCGAAACCATCTGTGTGGGCACGGGCGGCGCAGCCCTCAATCGCATGGAGGCAATGGGCAAAGAAGATCCCCCGCCGGACGTGATCCTGCTTTCAGCCCAATTGCCCGACATGCGAGGCCTGGACGTTCTGCAAGCAATTCGACTGAACCTGGGACAGGTTCCGCCTCCCGTGATCATGCTCGCCACACTGGACAATTTGGGTACCGTTGTTCGCAATCGTCGCATGGGTTGGTCCGCTCATCTGACCAAACCGGTGCGCAGTATTCAACTTCACAGCGCGCTTGATCGGGAACTCAGCCGTGTGGAAAAGAAACGTCGCGATGACGGAAGCACCGGCCTCGAGCAGGCAAGCATGACTCGCAACCTGGAGATCCTTCTGGTGGAAGACAATCCCGTGAATCAGAAAGTCGCGGCTACCATGCTGAAGAAAGCCGGACACCGGGTTCGAATTGCGGAAAACGGCCAGGTAGCTTTGGACATCCTAGAGAAATGGCTTCCCGACCTAATTTTCATGGACATCCAGATGCCCGTGATGGACGGCCTGGAAGCTACGGCCGCAATCAGGCGCAATCCTGCCTGGGAAGAACTTCCCATTATCGCCATGACCGCCCATGCCATGAAGGGCGATCGCGAGCGATTCCTGAAGGCGGGAATGAACGACTACGTGAGCAAACCCATTCGAATTGAAGAAGTGAGAAACGTCATCGTTAGACAGGACGGAGCTTCACAGGAAGATTCGCCGACTGAGTTTCAAAAGGAGAACAAGGTGCAGATTCTCAATGAAGACCTAGCTCTGGAACGCCTTGCCGGAGACCGCGAAATGTTGGCCATGTTGCAGGAGATGATTCTTCAGGAAGCGCCGGCCATGGTTCAGGCCGTGCAGGAAGCTGTGTCCGATCAGGACGCCACGGCTCTCCGCTTGGCCGCGCACTCGCTAAAGGGAAGCATGGCTCAACTGGGCGCCGAGCGCGTAGCGGACCTTTGCTACCGTTTGGAGCAGATGGCTGCGGATGACAACCTTGGCGACTCCATTCCCACCCTCGAAGTCCTTCTCATTGAGTGGATGGTTCTTCAGGAGATGCTGAGCAGCAAGGTCGGCTAGATCAAAATCCCGTGGCCAGAGCCACAGGCTGCCATGAGGGCCAGGCGATGTGAATGCCCGCCAGCCATTTCTCGTCGCGGTTCAGTGCCACGAAAAGCCCCGGCGACCAGTCGCCCAGATGAATCAATCCGGGATAGATGTTCAGGCGCATGGCGTAGTCTTTGGTGCTGGCCAACATGAGCGAGGCCAGCAGCGATCCATGGCGGTCGATGAACAATCCGCCCACGCC
>JACNKJ010000315.1 GCA_014382085.1 bacterium | reverse complement strand
GCCCGCCCACGATTCACGATTTTGATGACGCCTATCCCTTCTGTGTCGATTGCGAGACGAGGGACTGCCGCGAACGCATCTTGAGTTTGAAGGAGAAGGTGTAGAATGAAGGATTCATCGGAGATCGCCCTTGCCCTGGAGCGGGGTGAAGCGAAGGAAGTTGCCAGACTTGTGCAAACTGCACTGGACTCAGGTGTCGAAGCGAAACAAGTTTTGGATGATGGCCTCATCGCGGGCATGGCGGTGGGTGGCGGGCAATTCCGACGGCATGAAATTTTCCTCCCCAATGTTCTCATGGCCGCCAAGGCCATGTACGCGGGTCTCGATTTGCTAACGCCTCTGCTTCAGGCTGGTGACGATCCTCACCGAGGCACCGCGGTTATCGGTACGGTGCGCGGCGATCTCCATGACATCGGCAAGAATCTCGTGGGAATCATGCTTCGAGGAGCAGGCTTCCAGGTCATCGATTTGGGCAACGACGTCTCATCGGAAACCTTCGTAGCCAAGGCTCAGGAACACGGGGCCAAGGTCATTGGCATGAGCGCATTGCTCACCACCACTATGCCGGGCATGGCCGAAGTGGTGGAATTGTTGAAGGCCAAGGGTCTTAGCGGGAAGATTCGCACGGTGATTGGTGGCGCTCCCGTATCCAAGGAGTTTGCCGAGGAAATCGGCGCCGACGCCTATGCCTTCGACGGCGTGAGCGCGGTGGATAGAGTGAGTGATCTCATGGAGATGGACGGATGATGAAGCAGGCATTCCGCGAACGCTTAGAGCAGGGCGACATTCTCGTCGCCGATGGTGCCATGGGTTCACTGCTCTTGGCCCGGGGCCTGACAACTGGCGATCCACCCGAGGAATGGAATCTCACTCGGCCGGAAGTGCTTCGGGAGATTGCAAATCTCTACCTGGATGCCGGGGCTGACCTGATCCAAAGCAATAGTTTTGGTCGCTCACCCTTGAAGCTTGCGGACTTCGGCCTCGATGATCAGTGCGAGCTCATCAATCGCCGGGCAGTGGAGATCGTGGCGGATGTCGTCGGCGACCGAGCCTATGTGAGCGGATCCATGGGTCCTTGCGGCAAGATCCTCGAACCCTATGGAGACCTGCGAGCTGAAGATGTCCATGAGGGATTTCTTCTTCAAGCCAAGGCCTTGGCGAGCGGCGGCGCTGATCTGATCTGCATTGAAACCATGACCGATCTCGCCGAAGCCCAAATCGCCATTCGCGCCGCGAAGGAAGCGGCACCCGAGCTTCCCATTCTAGCCACCATGACCTTCGACCCAACGCCTCGCGGGTACTATACGATCATGGGCCAGAACATAGAGACCGCCGCGGAAGCTTTGGCAGAAGTCGGCGCCGACGTCATCGGATCCAATTGCGGAAATGGTGCCGAAGGAATGTTGGCCATAGCCAGGGAATTCCGTAGGGTCAGCGACCTGCCACTACTCTTCCAAGCCAATGCCGGATTGCCCGAGATAAAAGACGGAAAGGTAGTCTATTGGGAGTCTCCGGAATTCATGGCTGAAATAGCCACGAGCATGGTAAGGGCCGGCGCACAGATTATCGGGGGCTGCTGCGGCACCACACCCGAGCACATTATCGCTTTTCGTAGAGCTGTCAATGCGCTCGCGGCCCCCTAAAGGGAGTTCGAAATTCCAGGGAAATTCCGCTTTTTAGAAAGCGTGTGATTTCTATGAGAGTTTTACTTGACGGAAACTCCTTCCTGTTCTTCCATCTGCCAAACACGAGGAGCTTGTGTCCCTCGCGATGCTCGACAAGTCGAGCGGGTAACAGCATCCTGATCAGGTGCTATTCGGCCTATGGCCACATCGGAGGAGAGAACCATG
Source organism: bacterium (assembly GCA_014382085.1). Taxonomy (GTDB): domain Bacteria; phylum Krumholzibacteriota; class Krumholzibacteriia; order JACNKJ01; family JACNKJ01; genus JACNKJ01. Next base: position 2,328 of record JACNKJ010000315.1, on the reverse strand, counting down.
AAAAAGATCCTGCTCTTTGCGGTGATCCTGACTTTCACGGCCGGTATGGCCAACGCTCAGTTCGCCGCGGGAACCAAATCCCTCGGCGGTACTGTTTCCTACTACAAGAACATGACCGAAGACGCCGAAGACTCCATGATTTCCTTCGCCCCCATGGGCGGATACTTCTTCATGGATAATCTGATGATCTACGTCACGGTGGACTACACCAAGTACACCTTCGACTCCGATACCGACATGACTGAAACCGGTTTTGGCGCAGGTGTGAAGTACTTCATCAACTACCTCTATCTCGGTGCCGGCTACGACTACGCGAAGATGTCCGATTCCTCCGACACGGAATACGACGCCTTGACGGGTCTTCTCTTCGAGGGTGGATATCTCTATCCCATCACCGATTACTTCTTCCTGGACCTTGGAGTCGATTATTACTTCGGCATGACCGAATTAGGCGTCGATCCCAACACCTACAAGCAGAAGGGTTTGGTTGCCGGCTTCGGCTTCGCCACCTTCTTCTAGATTCCTCATTGTTCCTTGTAACGCCCTCTCCGTAAAAGCGGAGGGGGCTTTTTGCAATCATCAGTTCTAGCCCAGTAATCGATGCGCTATAATGTACAGCTAATCTCAGAAATGCGGTTCTATGCGCCGGTTACTTCTATTCCTAGGCCTCTTTTTTCCCGCCCTTATTCAGGGGCAGGTGCTCTTCAATGAGTTGCAATCCTCAAACCTTGAGACCTATCGAGACGAGGACGGTGACTTTGAAGATTGGATCGAGTTGCACAACACCGGGCTTGAGACTGTCGATCTGGATGGATGGTGGCTCTCGGATGATCCCAGCAACCCCTATCAGTGGCGTTTTCCGCAAGTTCTGCTCCCCTCCGACTCCCTGCTCATGGTCATGGCCTCGGGGAAGGATCGCCGGCTCTGGTATCCCCACTGGGAAACCATCATCGATCGCGGGCATATCTGGTCCTACTTCGAAGGCTATGAGGAACCTCCCTCAATCTGGATGATGCCTGAGTTCGATGACGCGTCCTGGCATACCGGACCCAGTGGATTCGGAAGTGGTGACGGTGATGATGCAAGCTTCGTGAATGTGAACGTGGTCAGTTGTTACATTCGAACAACCTTCCGCCTTGAAGACCTAAGCACGGTCGCGGCCCTGCTCCTGCATGTTGATTATGACGACGGCATCATAGTCTACCTTAATGGTGTTGAGATCGCGCGTGAGAATCTGGGATACCCGGGCGAGGCGGTTTACTACGACACCACCTGCGACCTGGAACATGAAGCCGCCCTATATCGCGGGCTCTGGCCGGCATTCTACTTTTTCCCCGATCCGGAAAACTGGTTGATCCAAGGCATGAACACGCTGGCCATTGAAGTGCACAACGAGGATGTCTGGAATGACATGAGCCTGATCCCATTCCTGACATATGGAATGGAAACAGCTCCCTATTTACCCAAGGGCCTATCGGATGATCTCACCCACTTCCTACCCTACCTGCACAGCAACTTCTCAATCAGTTCGAGTGGTGAAGCACTGGATCTTACTCGGTTCAATGGGGCCTTGGAAGACCAAGTGAATATACCCGAGCTTTCCATCGATCATTCTTTCGGCCGTTATCCTGCGGGGCAGGACAACTGGCTGATCTACCCCCAGCCTACTCCTGCGGCGGCCAATGACAGCAGCGGTGCGGCCACTGTTGCGGAAGCTCCGGAAGTCACAGCCGACAGCGGATACTATTCCGGAGAGTTGTGGCTCTGGCTATCAAGTCCGTCTCCGGATGCGGAAATCCGATACACCTACGACAGCACTGAGCCCAGCGATAGTTCACGGCTCTACACTCAGCCCATCTATGTGAATGGAAACAAGGCTCTGCGTGCACGCTGCTTCGAGGCCGGCAAGTTGCCGAGCCCCATTATCTCGCGCAGCTACATTTTCGATGAGCCCAGCACCCTGCCGGTGATCTCGCTCATCAGCGATCCCGTGAATATTTGGGATGAAGAAACTGGTTTCTACGTACTCGGCGACGAATACGATCCGGAGTGGCCATACTTCGGCGCGAATTTTTGGGAGGATTGGGAGCGCCCCTTCCACCTGGACCTCATCCTTCCCGATGGATCCTGGCCCTGGGAAATGGACTTGGGCTTGAAAATCCATGGTGGCTACTCTCGTGCTTTTTCACAGAAATCTTTGCGACTCATTCCACGCGGCGGATATGGGCAGGGAAGTTTTGACTACCCGATTTTCGAGGAAAGGGAACTCGCCAGTTTCGATCGTCTCATTCTTAGAAATTCAGGTAACGAGTGGCCTGGAACGGTTCT
>JACNKJ010000314.1 GCA_014382085.1 bacterium | reverse complement strand
CGACAGCGGGGGGAAGGATACGAAACCCGCCAAGGTCAGCTTGAAATGGCTCTTGCCGTTTGGCAGTCGCTCATCGCAGGTCACAATTTGGTGGTTGAAGCGCCCACGGGCATCGGCAAAAGCTTGGCCTATCTCGTGCCGGCCGGGCTTTTCTCCCTGATCACCGGCGAGCGGGTACTGTTGTCCACACACACCAAGAATCTGCAGGATCAACTCTTGGGCGGCGATCTTCCGGATCTTGAAAACAGTCGGGAGTTGCCCCTGGAGGCAGTGCTGCTCAAAGGCCGTGAAAATTACATCTGCCGGCGAAAGCTGGATCGCTACCTGGGTGGGCAGGCTGAAAGTAGCGAAGAGGCCTTCACCATGGCGGCCCTTCTTGTTTGGCGGGCCCTCACGGTGAACGGCCTGGCCGAAGAGTTAGACGTCAATCCTCTCATTCCCGCCGATTTGATTCCCAAACTCACGGCTCGTGTCGGACAGGCCGAGGAGTCATCCTGCGCACGGGAAAGGCGATGCTTCGTCGGGCAGAGCCGCGAGCGGGCCCGCAAGGCACAGCTGGTAGTGGTGAACCATTCCTTGGTATTCGCCGATTACGCCGTGAATCACATGATCTTGGGCGAGTACAGCTATCTGGTCGTGGATGAGGCCCAGCATCTTGACGCCGTTGCAACGAGGGCCTTGGGTCTCGACCTGAGTCAGCGCACCCTGGACAAGCTCATCCTGGGTGCGGGACCCGAGGGCGCCCGACCGGGTGGAAGGCAGGGTTTCCGCAGCTGGTTCAGCCGGGCGGGAGATCTGGCGCGGGACTATCCTACGGCGGGAATCAAGGAGCCCAGGGAAGAGTCGATTCGCGCCATGGGCAACCTTCGGGAGGCCTTTCGCGATTTGCTGGAGGCCATCGCACTCTTGCCGCCGGTGGAGGGGGAACTGTCCCGTGTGGGGCGCCTTCGCTACCGCGCCGAGAATCAGCTCTTCGCTGGCCTTGAGCCCCGGCGAGAAGAAATCGCGAACATCGCCTTCGGTCTAAGAAAATCCCTGGGGGAAATGTTCAAGGCGGTTTCACGACATACGGCGGCGGAAGAGGCTGATCGAAGCGAAGCCGAAATGGCCGACAGTCTTGAGCGCGGCCTGGCTGAATTCGTGGAGCGTCTGAATTTTCTCATGTCGGCCTCCAGCGAGGACCATGTCTATTTCATGGAAGGCGGGCAGGGCTATGTGCGCGAACTGGTGGCTATGCCCGTGGACGTGCGCGTGGAATTGGGCGACTTTTTCCGCGAGGGGCTCATGAGCGCCATCCTCACCAGTGCAACTCTGGCCGTGGGGGGCGACTTCGGCTATTTCACATCCAAGAGCGGCTTGGATCGCAGCGAGCGAGAGACTCACACCTTGGCCATGGAAAGCCCTTTCGACTACGACGAGCAGGCTCGTGTCCTCCTGCCGGCTTTCCTCCCCGAGCCCAGTCGGCCCGGGCATCTGGAACATGTGGCGGCACTGTTAGCCGAAACCCTGCGGAGTTATCCGCTTTCGGCCCTGCTGCTCTTTACGAGCTACTCGGCTATGCAGAAAACCCATCGCGGACTGCAGGAGTTCGGCATCTCCGACGAGCGTCTGATGATGCAGGGCGATGGCCTGGGCCGCGATATCTTGGCCCGGCGTTTCCGCGAGAAGCCCGGATCCATCCTGCTGGGCACGAGCAGTTTTTGGGAAGGGGTGGATTTTCCGGGCGAGAGTCTGCAGATTCTTGTGATCACGCGTCTTCCCTTCGCCGTGCCCACCGAGCCTCTTGTTGAGGCGCGCTGCGAGCGCATCGAAACGGAGGGTGGTTCGCCCTTCCCGCAGTACATGATTCCCGAGGCCGTCCTGCGTTTTCGGCAGGGTTTCGGGCGTCTGATCCGAAGCAGGCGGGATGAGGGCTTGGTGCTACTTTTAGACAGTCGATTGTCGGGCAAGCGATACGGGCAGAGCTTTTTGACTTCGCTTCCCACGCGGGCCCGGATATGTTTCGACGAAACCAGCTTCAGGCAGGAACTTCACGACTGGTATGTGAGCAAGCCGCGAGCAATGAGCCACGCGGCTCGTGACGATTGAGAGGAACCATGAAAACCCATCAGCTGGATCTTAGGCCCGGTAAGGTTCGCGCCCCCCGAGGCACCGAACTCCATTGCAAGGGCTGGGCGCAAGAAGCCGCCCTACGCATGCTCATGAACAATCTGGATCCCGAAGTAGCCGAGATCCCCGAGGAACTTGTGGTCTATGGCGGACGGGGAAAGGCCGCGCGCAACCAGAAGGCCTTCGAGGCCATCGTGAAGAGCTTGCTCGAACTCGAAAACGATCACACCCTGCTCGTGCAATCGGGCAAGCCCGTGGGTGTTTTCCGCACCCACGAAGACGCGCCGCGGGTGATCATCGTCAATAGTCAATTGGTGCCGGCCTGGGCCACCTGGGAGAAATTCTGGGAGCTCGAGAAAATGGGACTCATGATGTACGGCCAGATGACGGCCGGCTCTTGGATCTATATCGGCACCCAGGGAATTCTGCAGGGCACCTACGAAACCCTGGCCGAGGCGGCCAAGCAGCACTTCGGCGGAACGCTGAAGGGAACGCTGACCCTCACCGGCGGCTTAGGTGGTATGGGTGGTGCCCAGCCTCTGGCCGTGACCATGAACGAGGGCGTGGCTTTAGTGGTGGAGGTGGACGAAGATCGCGTCGATCGGCGCATCGAACATCGATACTGCGATGTGAAGGCCAGGGATCTCGACGAGGCCCTGGGTCTTTGCCACGAAGCCATGGCGGCGGGAAAACCCCTCTCGGTCGGTCTGCTCGGCAATGTGGCCGAAATCTTTCCTGCGCTCGTGGAGCGGGGCGTGACGCCCGAGCTTGTTACCGACCAGACCAGCGCCCACGATCCTCTTAATGGATATGTGCCCGGCGGCATGAGCCTGGCCGAATCCATGGCTCTGCGCGAAAACGATCCCGAGGAACATGTGAAGCGGGCCTATGCGTCCATGGCCGATCAAGTGCGGGCCATGCTGACCCTGCAAGATCGCGGATCCATCACCTTCGACTACGGCAACAACCTTCGCGGCGGCGCTGTGAAGGGCGGCGAGGAGAAGGCCTTCGACTTCCCGGGTTTCGTACCCGCCTTCGTGCGGCCGCTCTTTTGCGAAGGTAAGGGTCCCTTCCGATGGGCCGTGCTTTCGGGTGACCCGGAAGATCTTCGCAAAACCGACGAGAAGATTCTCGAACTCTTCCCCGAGGACGAAGCCCTCGCGCGTTGGATTCGCATGGCCCGAGAGAAAGTGCATTTCCAGGGCCTGCCCAGCCGCATCTGCTGGCTTGGATACGGCGAACGCGAGAAAGCCGGCTTGGCCTTCAACGAGTTGGTGGCTTCGGGTGAAGTCACGGCTCCCATCGTAATCGGTCGCGATCATTTGGATAGCGGCTCGGTGGCGAGTCCTTATCGCGAGACCGAGGGCATGAAAGACGGTAGCGACGCGGTGGCCGACTGGCCCCTGCTCAATGCCCTGCTCAATGCCGTCAATGGTGTCACCTGGGTTAGCCTGCATCATGGCGGAGGCGTGGGAATCGGCAACAGTATCCATTCGGGCATGGTCATCATGGCCGATGGAACGCCGGAAGCACATGAGCGACTTTCCCGTGTTCTCACCGGCGATCCGGGCACGGGCGTCATGCGTCATGCCGATGCGGGTTACGAAAAGGCAATTCAGGTGGCCAAAGAGCGGGGCGTGCATATCCCCATGCTGGAGGACTGATGCGCGCGGATTTTCTGCTGCGAAATGCGGGGCAACTTGTCACCATGGCCGGGCCGGAAGGCCCACGGCGGGGTGAGGCTCTGGCGGACATCGGCCTTGTGGAAGGCGGCTGCGTGGCCGCATTCCAGGGCAAGATTGTGGCTGCGGGCAAGGAAGATGCGGTACTCCCCTCCTTGAAACTCGATTCGGACGCTCGGGAAGTCGACGCAGGCGGCGCATTGGTCACGCCGGGATTTGTGGATCCTCACACCCACGCACTCTTCGGCCGCTACCGCGCCGACGAATACGCCATGCGGGTTGCGGGACGGCCCTATACCGAGATCGCAGCAGCGGGGGGCGGAATTCACGCCAGCGTGCGCGATTTCCGCGAGCGGGATGATGCCAATTTGCTGGCGCTCAGCCGTCCCCGCCTGAAACGTAT
>JACNKJ010000243.1 GCA_014382085.1 bacterium | reverse complement strand
TTTTTCTTCTCCTGCAAATGCTTTTAGATTGCCGATCATGTGCATGACCAAAAATGGGCCGGGTAGCACCGATGAAATCGCACCTAGCAATCCGGACTTCATTCTGGATCCACCACTACCGGTAAGTGGTCGATCGGAAGGACCCGGGCCTTTCAAAGCCGTGGATCAGCTTCCAAAGCTTCTCTATCACGCAGCTGTGAATTATCCCGAATTTGCGATTGAGGCTGAATTGGAGGGCCAGGTGTTCGTTCAGGTAGGTTTGGATGAAAGGGGACGCGTGATCTCGGCTTCAATCTTCAGTTCGAACACTCATTCCATTCTTGAAACCGCAGCCTTGGATGCGGCATGGCGATGCAAATTCAGACCTGGGAAGCAACGGACCATTCCCGTGCGAACCCTTGCGGTTATTCCTTTCACATTCCGCTTACGTAACTAACGGAGGATCAGAATTTTCCCGTTCGCCCGCCTTCCCCCTGTCTCGATTCTTATCAGGTAGAGGCCGGCGGGAAGGGCGCGCCCCCTCAGGTCGCATCCATCCCAATAGAATCGCCCAGCTCCTGCAGGAAACTCGCCTTCCGCATTGAAAACTTCACGCCCACTCGGACTTATCACACGAAGCTTCGCACTACCGGCGATCGACATCTGAAAGGAAATTTCGGAGTTCTCCGTGATGGGGTTGGGCCAAATTGCCAAGGCCTTTTCCAATCCAGCTCCTTCGGGAACCGCAACGGTTTCATTGCCCCTTCCAGGTGTGGGATGATGGGTGAACTCCCAATCTCCGAGGCCATCGGGAATGCGAGCCCGGCTCCAATCGCTCGGGATAGGGCCAAAGCGCAATGTGTCCAAGGGCGCCATGCCCTCACTTGAGCGATGAAAAAGTCCCAGTTGCTCACCCGCTGATGAGAGCGAAAACTCGCTGTGCCAGGGCCCCTCCTCGGGTTCAGAATCGCACCAGATTAGAAGGAAGCTTCCCGGTGCTAGGATCGTGTCGGGAAATTCAAAACGCGTCGGGTTGGAAACCGTATCACTTAAGAAGAGACCCCCCAGCTGCAAGGATACAGTTCCCGCATTGATGACCTCCACCCAGTCGTCGAAATCTCCCCACTCGTCGGCAATAGTCGCGTTGTTCGACGATTGCAACTCGTTGATGCGAATCTTGGGCAAGGGATCCACCGGTGCAACAGTGCCATACAGGAAACTGTTTCGATCCAGGATATAGGGCTTGAGGCCATAGTCCCAGCCCCAAGCCCAATCGCGATAGGCGTCGGGTGCGGTATAGGACTCATGGAACATTTCACGGGTGTAACCCCAATCCATGTTTCCATCGTCATAGGATCCAGCGAATGCGAAAGGCCCGATGAGCTCTTTCACCTGATCGATTCGATTCTCCATCGCTGGCAAAAAGAAGGGACCCTCGACCAATTCTCTCAGGTAGCGGCGAATCTGATTTCGATAGGGCTCATGCAATAGGATTCGCCGAATGAGAGAAGGGAGCTCGCCGCCTTCGCTACCGTATCCGCCATCTCCCCATGTCAACCAGGGCCGGGTGGCCCAGTTGGTGCCCAGGAAATCCACCCCGAAAGTGTTATCCACATCATAGGGGATGTATTCGAATCGACCGCTGTCTGCATTGAAAAAAAGGTAGTAGTTGTTGGCGCCAAACCAGTAGTTGTCCCAATTCCCCACAGCGACATCGGTAGCCATGGCCCGAAGGAAATTGTCGAGGCTGAATCGTTTTCCGAGCTCATCTGCGAACAGAGCATCGGAACTCTGATTGATAAAATCGATGAACTCGGCAAGATCGGCGTAGTTGGGAGAATCGAGGTTCTTCTCTTCGTAGGTTTCACCGCCACCAAGATTCTTATAGGCGTCGCCATCACCCGGCCAAACCCAATTCAAATTCGCGCGAGCACCTTTGAAAAGGCACTTGTACAAACTGGAGTCCTTGTTTGCGAACCAGGCCTGCACGAATTCTTCGTCGATCTGCTCCACATGAATTTGAACACCATCCACCTGTGAGCCGTCGTTGATTTTGAGAAGCACATGATGAGTACGGGAAGATGCGGTCTGTGTTTTCCTGTACAGATCCATGGCCAAACTCGATCGAATAATGCTCGGATCGTTGTGTTCACCATTGAGGTTCATTTTTTCAAGACCGTGGAATTTTCGATCAGGCACGAAGGTATTGAAGCTCAGTTTCCAGGACTTCTTAATGGCCGCGCGCGAGGTATTCCCCCTCACGCGAATTCCCACATTGTCCACCACCTCGTCGATGACGGAATTTCGAAAGCGGACGCTACATCGACGATATTCGTCACTCCAAGGATCGGCCAAAAGGGAATCCAAGGCGGCTTGCGACATCGTCACATCCACCACGGCCAACTCGTCCGGCAAGAAAATGGCAAGGGATGAAGCGTAGTAGTCGGCATCCCCTACCGGCGGGTAGAGAAGGGCCCTCGTCTCGCCGAGTGGCAAAACAAGCAACAATACCACAAGGTTAAATAGTGGCAGGAATCTCGGGATTGGCGTTTTCATCGACGCAATGATAGCAGATCGACACTTTCTAAGCGCCCCTATGCAAGACAGCTTCAAAATCCTTTGGTATAATCCCCCCATAGGGAGGTGCTCATGAGGTGTGGACGCATGATCTCGCTGCTGATTCTTCTGAGTCTCGCGACTTTTTCCCAAGGCACGATAATCCATGTACCAGGTGAACAGCCTACCATTCAGGCCGGTATCGATGCAGCTGCGGAAGGCGACACGGTGGAACTCGCCAACGGAACTTATCAATGGGACGGCAATCGCGACCTCGACTTCGCTGGGAAGAACCTAGTTGTAAAATCCGCCAGCGGAAATCCCGAGCTATGCGTTATCGATAGTGACGGAAGTGTTTACGACTCACACCGGGCCTTCACATTTCATTCGGGCGAGGGACCGGAGTCGAAGTTGATGGACCTTGGGATTACGGGTGGTTATTTCGAGTCGGACTACTACAATGGCGGAGGTGGCGTTCATTGCGATGAGGGAAGCTCTCCTACTATCGAGGGATGCTATTTCTTCGGCAACTACGGCGGCGGCCTCTATTGCCGCAACGGGTCGAATGTCGAAGTCAGCGACTGCCGTTTCGTGGGAAATTCCGATAACGTGGGCGGCGGCGTGTCGCTGCTGTCCTCCAACTGCAGGTTCGAGCGCTGTGTTTTCCAAAGCAATTCCGCAAGTTATTCGGGCGGCGGCATGCGATGCCAGGGAGTTGATCTACACATGTACGACTGCAAGTTTGTCGGCAATGTAGCCGGATCGGGAGCCGCACTGGATGTCATTTATGGAGAATACATATACTTGCAAGACTGTCTCCTCGAACTAAATCTCGCCATGCAATCCTTCTGGAGCTGCATCATCAATTTCCATGGAATGGTTACCGGTGAGCTTGTGAACTGCACCATGGTGGACAACACCACGGGCTTGCACGGCTACGGCATTGTCACCAGCAAGATGTCCCACGGCATACTTCGTGGCTGCACCATCACGGGCAACTCGGTACCCAGTGGAACGATCATCGTGTTCGGAGAATTGGACGGCCTAATAGAGAACACCATCATTGCAAACAATCCCGGCGGCCTAGCCATGCAGGTCGGTACGATTGTGGACATTAGTTGCACGAATATCTGGGGAAACCCGGAAGGCGACTGGACCGGCAATATTGCACCTTATCTGGGCATCAAGGGGAACATCAGTCTGGATCCACTTTTCTGCGACCCGACCGTGGGCGACTATAGCCTTCACTCCTCGTCACCCTGCGCACCCAACAGCCCGCCCAATGTGGAATGCGATCTCATCGGGGCTTGGCCGGTTGGCTGCTCGACGGCTATCGAGGCCACTTCCTGGAGCCGGGTGAAGACGCTGTACTAATCGAAGCCCTCTGGCGGCCAAGGTAGATTCAAATCTGCTTCGCTCCATGCGAGAACCCAGTCGGGAAGCTCGGGATTCCACTCGGGCCGTCCCAGCGCAGCCATAACCTCCTGAACCGGTACGATGCCTTCTGAATTTTTCACACCGGCTCGCACCAAGCCCGAAAAGCAGGGTTTCCCCTTCCATGAATAGACCTGATGGAAGTAAAACCACCGTTTGTCGCGTCCCAGAACACGTGTGGAAAGTTCAATTTTGGCGAAGAGAGGAAGCCGGTGACGGAATCGTACGCTTGCTCCGGCGACGAAAAATCC
>JACNKJ010000307.1 GCA_014382085.1 bacterium | reverse complement strand
ATACTGGGCACGGGCACCGCAAAGGCGGCGGAGGCCAGGACCAGGCTTAGCAGAATGAAAAGGATGATTTGCTTCGATTGCATGGACTTCTCCCCTTGAGATCCAAATAGCCAATATCAAGGGTCATGCCGCATTACAGGGAAGCAGAGGGCCTCCTGGCTGCAATGGAGGTCGTCTTCTATGTCATTGATATAATTGAGGATGCGAGAGTCATTATGAGAAGCTCTTGCTTGGCATGGCGGGCAATGAGAAATCCCGGGGAGCGATGCAACCCGGGATTGGCTAGAAATCAGTCAGCGCTTAGGCCTTGGCGATTTTCTCCAGACGCTCCAAAAACTCGGTTCCACCCTCGCCTTGGAATGGCTCCTGACTTAGATCATCCAGTTCGCTGAGTAGGGTTACGCGATCGCCTCCGATTCCCACAAGAAACTCGCGTCCATCCACCGAGATAATGGCCACTTTCAAGCGTCCACCCAGATTCAGCATGCTCTCATTGCGAAGGCGAGCCTGCTTACGGCCCGGTTGCTTATTGAGGCCTTGCAGTAGAGGTACCGCCACCCGAATCAGAGCCAAGATGGCGATCAGTGCCAATCCCATTCGCAAGAGGGACAATCCGGCCATCGGTTCTTCGCCCTTGGGAATGAGACCGAGGAGTCCGAGCATTCCCAATGACAACAACGCAACGACCAGCGCGGTACGTCCTTTGAAAAGATTTTGCATAGCGTCTATCTCAAGAGCTGCGTGTGATCCACGCGCTGGTTTAAGCGAGTGATACGAACCCCGAAGATGTCATCCATAACGATAACCTCACCCTGGGCGAGGAGGACGCCATTCACGCGGATGTCCACCGGCTCGCCGGCCATTTTGTCCAATTCGATCACCGAGCCCTGGGTGAGATCCATCACCTCAGAAATGCTCAGACGCGCCCGGCCCAGTTCGACGGTCATCTCAAGATTAACGTCCATGAGCAGTTCCATACCCGCGCCTTCGCTCGGCATGACCTGCTGAGGCTTAGCGCCTAGACTATTGTCGGAACTTTCAAAGGCTTCCGGCTCGGGAGCTTCAATCTTGTCCGTATCCACCGAGTTCGTTTCGGACGATTCGGTTTCCACGACCTCGGTCTCCTGAGTTTCAGTGTCCAGGTTGTTTTCTTGTTCCATACATGTCCTCCCTAAAAGGGACGGCTAGTCCTGCAGTTTTGGCGGCAGGATCCTGTTAATCTTGATGGCGCTTTTGCGGTACATGCGACCCATCTTGCCTTCGTAGAGCTGACGGTCGCCGATAAAGACTTTCAAAAGTTCCTGCTTAAGCGTGGGTAGGCGGAAGGTCTGTCCTGGGGCCAGGTTTTTTACCTGATCCAGATTCAACGGCATCCTTCCGATCTCTGCGATCAACTCCACGGGAGTATCTTCCACCACACCCTGCAGACGCTCCATATCGTGGTCTTTCTCTTCCTTGCTTCGTAGATCGCGGAATCCCGCAGATCCGTCTCCGCCAAGTTCGGCGTCGAGGCTCGATAGTGAGATACAGATATTGAGCTTGCCCTGGTATTCTCCCACTTCCAGATCGAAGTCCATGAGCAGGCAAGAATCCCGCGCGCCCATGACATAGGTGAAATCCGGATTGTGCTCGATGGCCGTTAGCGTTGCGTCTACTTTGAGCATTCTGCTTAGCGCTTCCTGCATATCCTCAAGGATTTTGGAAACGATGAGGCGGGAAATCCTGTTCTCAATGGACGTGAATTCACGATTGATATCCTGCCCTAGATAATGTCCACCCAGGAGTTTTTCGATCATGGTCAGAATCAAACTCAGATCGATTTCCAGAATCCCAGGGACCTTGAGCGGCGCGAGACCGATGAGATTTATACAGGAAGGATTGGCGATGGCCGCCGTATATTCCTCGAACAAAACCTGCTTGATCTCACCCGACTTCACGCCGATGGGCATGCGTAGGTAACTGCTGAGCGAGAGGGTCACGAGCTTGGCGAAGGACTCGGCAACCATGCTCAGGTTGCGTTCGAAGCCCTTCGACAGTTGGATGGGCCGGCTGAAGTCGTATGACTGAACCTTCAGCTCCTTGCCTTTTCGGACCATCGTAAAAACGCTCATTACCACTCCGTCTTACTGAACCATAAAATCGCTGAAGTAGATGTTCATCAATTTGCCCTTGGTGAGCGCACCGTTGAGATCGCTTATGAGGCGAGCCTTCACGGCCTCGCGGCCCTCGGGGGCCACCGCCTCCGCAAGACTCATCGATGACAAAGTATTGATGAGCATGTCGCGAATTTCTGGCATCCGCTCTTCCAATTCCCCCTGAACCGCAGCATTCTCACACTCCAGGCCAGGAGAAATCTTCAGGAAGCGGGTGCCGTCTTCGGCGACCAGAGTGACGACCAAATCGTCCATGAGAAATATCTCTCCCCGTTCACCTTTTACGACCTCTTCCACAACTGGATTTGGGTCTCCCAGACGGGGTAAAATCATGAACTGTGCCACGGCCCAAGCTGCGACCAATTGCACAACAACAATGGCACCTAAGAGAGCCATTGGCGGAATCGGCTTTTTCTCTTTCTTCTCGGATGTTTCCTTATTTTCCTCGTTTACGGATTCTTCTTCAGGCATTCTCAACCTCCAGACTGCCCGATTTGAGTCGGGGAATTCTCAGAAGGGCTCAAAAGATCCACAAAGATCTCAACCCTTCGGTTCTTCTGCCGGTTCTCCGGTGAATCGTTTCTTACCACCGGTCTCCACTCGCCATAGCCCACAGCGCTCATGCGCCGAGGGTCCATTCCCTTTGATTCGAAGTATCGGATGATGGCCGCAGCCCGAGCCGTCGACAGCTCCCAATTACTGGGAAACGCGGAACTATTGATGGGCAAATTGTCGGTGTGGCCTTCTACCCGCACCTCATTGGGAAGATCCTTGAGACTTCCCATTACGCCGTCCAGAACTTCAAATGCTTCCGACCTCAGAGTCGCGCTGCTGAGGTCAAAGAGGAATCTTGAATCGAGTCGAATGGCCAAACCTTCTTCGTTTCGGCTGACCTTCACCTCGTCGGAGCGTTTGAGCGCTTCCATGTTCTCTTTGATCTCCTCCACCTTTTTCTTCACGCCTTCCAGTGTGCGTTGAAGATCAGGCAGATGCTCGAAATTATCGTGGATGGGAATCGTCGGATAAGTATCCAGAACTCCCAGAGCGCCTTGCATGCTGGCCATGGCCGCTTGAAATTTGCTTTCCTGGATGGATGAGAAACTGAAAAGCAAAACAAAGAAGGCAAGAAGCAGGCTCATCATGTCACCGAAGGTCGCCAACCATGCCGGCGTTTCAACTTTCTTGGCACCCTTCTTTTTCTTTGCCACTAAGCTTCAGCCTCCTCCCTCTCCTTTTCCAGACTTACCCGTACTGAGGGGGTGAGGTAACCCTTGAGCTTCTCTTCAACCACGCGGGGGCTGTCACCGGACTGAATTGCCATGATGCCTTCGACCATCATCCACCGCAGGTTCACTTCTTCGTCGGAACGAACCTTCAACTTGCCTGCCATGGGCAGGGCGAAGGTGTTGGCGATCACCGCGCCGTAGAAAGTTGTGAGCAGGGCCACTGCCATGCCCGCACCGATAGTGGAAGGATCTTCAAGGCCCGAAAGCATCTTCACGAGACCGATGAGAGTACCGATCATCCCGAAGGCCGGAGCGAATTGTCCCAAGGCCAGGAAAATGTCCTGTCCCTGAATGTGCCGGTTTTCCACTTGTTCGATGTCCACTTCCAAAATACGCGAGAGAACCTTCGGATCGGTGCCGTCCACTGCCAGGCGAAGGCATTTGCGCATGAAGACGTTTTTTTCGCTTTCGGAAGGTTCTTCTAGGGCCAGCATGCCCTGTTTACGCGCGGTCTCTGCGTAGGCAACGATGCTTTTGAGGGTTTCGGTGGTGTCCACGGTATTGGTCTGGAAGCTGTTCTTGGCCACCTGGGCAGCTTTCAGGACCTGAGGCAGAGAGAAATTGATGAACAGCACCATGATCGATCCACCGAGGGTACCGATCAGGGAAGGTACGTCGATGTACGCATCGATCGTTCCTCCCATGAGGATCTGACCTACCAAGATGCCTGAGACACCGAGGAGCCCGATCAGAGTTGCTATATCCACAATTTACTCCTAGTGGTCGATGATCTCGTCCGCACCGTCATCCAGGGGTCCCGCAGGAACGGGGTAGGCCCTTCCGAGGGTTTTACGGTAAACG
>JACNKJ010000311.1 GCA_014382085.1 bacterium | reverse complement strand
TGCGGAGCAGTTCCAGCTCGATCTCCAGAATACGCCGCACATGCTCTTCGGCCAGCCCACGAAACACGATAGTGCTGTCGATGCGGTTCAAGAACTCGGGACTGAATTTGCGCCGGGCCGCCTCCATCACCGTGCTATAGATCCGCTGGTCCAGAGAAGTTTGATCCAGATCAGACTCCATATCCGTAAACCCGATTCCCCCGCTGACCAAGCGCTCGATACTCGAAGCACCGATATTGCCCGTCAAGAAAATGATGGTGCGGGTCATGTCCACTTCACTGTTGTCGCCTAGGGTCAGGTGTCCCTTGTCGAGGATGCCCAACAGAAGGCTCCACAAGGTGTCGCTGGCCTTTTCGATTTCGTCGAAAAGCAGGAATGTGAAGTCCAGTTCGGGCGTGCGGTAACGCTCGAGATTTCCCTGCGATAGGTAGGGCGTGGTTTCGCGATGACCCAGGTAACCGGGAGGCGAGCCGATGAGACGACTGATCTCATGGCTATGCGCATACTCGGCACAATCAACTTTGAGCACGGCATTGGATGTACCGAAGAGAATTTCGCTGGCAGCTTCCACGATGCGAGTTTTACCGCTGCCAGTAGGTCCGAGAAACAGGAAGTTGCCGATAGGTCGGCTGGGTGGATACAGGCCCGCGAGATAGACCTGATACAGACGCGCAATGCGCTCGATGGCGCGGTCTTGTCCGACGATCTTCTCGTGCAGTTTTCTTTCGAAACGATCTGCAGCCAGAGATTTTTTTCCCGGATCCAGCACCTTGCGGGTAGCGCTAGCCATGAAGGGCCTCCTTGCCTTTTCCCCTGAGCCACATGCGTTTGCAAGGATTCTGCCAGAGTTCCGAAGGTGTATCGCTGAGTCTGAGAAGGACTTCTGAGTCCTCGAAGTGTCCCGATTCAGATGAATAGGCAAGGCTCTTTATTCCTCCAATAAGGCACTGCCATGTAACTCTGAAGGGTGAAGAATTTCCTGTGGATGAAACAGGTGCGTACACCGAGAAGACTTTGCCTGTTTAGCACATGTAAAAAGCCCCCACCGTAGTCGGCGGGGGCTTGGGGTTTCGATGTTGCGAAACTACTTCGTCTCGTCGACGACCTCAAAGTCAGCGTCCACGGCTTCACCATCGACATTGCCCTTACCGGCATCTTCTTCCGGTTTGCCTTGGGCCCTGTCTCCAGGCTGTGCGCCGTCGGCTTCCTGCTCGGCGGTGGCGTCCTCGTAGAGCTTCTGGCTGAAAGAATGGAGTTCCTTGTTCAGGTTTTCCACAGCTTGGTCGATGGCGGCCTTGTCGTCACCGTCGGCCACCTTATTGAGTTCTGCCAGTTTCGCCTCCATGTCACTTTTCATCTTCTCGTCGATCTTATCCTTGTTGTCGTCGAGTTGCTTCTGAGTCTGGTAGGCAAGAGCCTGGGCGTTGTTCTTGGCGTCCACGAGCTCGCGCTGGGCCTTGTCGTCCTCGGCGTTCGTCTCAGCGTCCTTGACCATGCGATCGATCTCGCTGTCGTCCAATCCGCTGGAAGCCTGAATCTTGATGGACTGCTCCTTGCCTGTGGCCTTGTCCTTGGCGTTCACCGACAGGATTCCATTGGCGTCGATATCGAAGCTTACCTCGATCTGAGGAATGCCGCGCTGCGCTGCCGGAATGCCGGTCAGCTGGAAACGGCCGATGGATTTATTGTGCGCCGCCATTTCACGTTCACCCTGAAGCACATGGATATCCACAGTGTCCTGATTATCAGCGGCCGTGGAGAATATCTGGCTCTTGCGGGTCGGGATGGTGGTATTGCGATCAATGAGACGCGTCATCACGCTGCCCAAGGTTTCAATACCCAGGCTTAGTGGCGTGACGTCCAGCAGGATAACGTCCTTCACGTCGCCCGCTAGAATTCCACCCTGAATTGCGGCCCCCAGCGAAACCACCTCGTCGGGGTTCACGCCCTTGTTGGGCTCCTGCTTGAAGATACCCTTCACCGTCTCCTGGATCACCGGCATGCGAGTGGATCCACCCACGAGGATGACTTCATCAATATCCGAGGTGGTAAGACCAGCGTCTTGAAGTGCGCGCTGGCAGGGTCCCACCACACGCGAGACTAGGTCCGCCACCAACTGCTCGAACTGCGTGCGGGTAAGGGTGAGGTTGATGTGCTTGGGCCCATTGGCATCGGCAGTAATAAAGGGCAAGTTGATCTCAGTCTGAGTCCGACTGGACAGGTCTTTCTTGGCTTGCTCCGCGCCTTCTTTCAAACGCTGCAGCGCCATGGGATCCTTACTGAGGTCAATGCCTTCTTTAGATTTGAATTCACTCACCAACCATTCGATGAGCGCCTGATCGAAATCGTCGCCGCCCAAGTGGGTATCACCATTGGTGCTCTTCACCTCGAAGACACCTTCGCCAAGTTCCAGAATGGAAATGTCGAAGGTTCCGCCGCCCAGATCAAAAACAGCCAAGGTGCGGTCGCCCACTTTATCCAGACCATAGGCCAGACTGGCGGCCGTGGGTTCGTTGATGATGCGCTTCACTTCCAAACCGGCGATCTTGCCGGCGTCCTTGGTGGCTTGGCGCTGACTATCATTGAAGTAGGCAGGCACAGTGATCACGGCTTCAGTGACGGTCTCGCCCAGGTATTCCTCGGCAGTCTCCTTAAGCCGGCGCAAGATCATGGCGCTGATCTCGGGAGGAGTCAGCTCCTCGTTCCCAATTTTAACTTTCACCTTGCCGCCGTCGCCCTTAAGAACCTGATAAGGCACTTCTTTCATTTCCTGGTCCACTTCGCCGAAGCGGCGTCCCATGAAACGCTTGATGGAATAGACGGTGTTGGTGGGATTGGTGACGGCCTGACGCTTGGCCAACTCGCCCACAAGGCGATCGCCGTCTTTGCTGATGGCCACCACACTCGGCGTGGTTCGATTTCCGTCGCTGTTGGGGATGACTTTGGGTTCGCCACCCTCGATGACGGAAACGCAGGAATTTGTAGTACCCAAGTCGATACCGATGATCTTGCCCATGGTCTTCTCCTTGAAGATTGTGTTCAAGCTCCTATTGAAAGGGTCGTGCCACACTCCTCAGAAGTGTTATATGCCTATGTTACAACCATTTAGAGGATTCATCGAATCAGCTCTCCATACTGGATACTGCCAATATGTCAGATGTGCGCAGGCATGGAGGCATCATCCTGCCACATATCTGAAACGATGACATGTCGGATTTGATAGCCCTAATGGAATGGAGAGGATCCTGTCCTCCCCAATTTGGGTAAAGCTCTCCCTGCAAAACCTAGTAGAGCGATTTCAAATCTCCCCAATTCAGGGATCGAGTACTGACGGCACACCCGACCGAACAAGCTCCGATGAGAATTCCGCAGTCATTATTGTCTGGGGAGCAGGGAGATTCAGGATGAAGGCGAAATAGGTTTCCATTCGGATTACAGAACAAGGGATTCAAGTCGAAATTCCCTGTCCCCGGCCACCCACCTTCCACGTCCGAGCAGCTAACCGATATTCCACCCCAGGATTCAAAAAACAGGTCGCCGTGATTACCCCAGAATATAGATCCATGAACGGATGGGAATCCCGCGCTATAGGCCGATACACAGGGCCCATGATTATTCCAAAATGTGCAGTTATTTATGCGAGTGAAGCTTTCATAGTCGACAATACTCTGGTTGTTGTTCTGAAAAACACAGTTTCTAATTCGAGGCGCACCGGCGTAGAAGTAGAGAGCGGCAAAGTCAGCACTTTGAAGCGTAAGACCCTCCATTCTGAATCCGCCAGCCACTCCATGGCCTGTCAATATGCGCCCACTGTTACCCGCAAAGAGCGTTACACACTCTGGAGTACTGGATTCGCTCCGAATGACGATTTCCTTGCTAAAGACCTGAAGGTTGTCCACCTGATAGTTCCCGCATTCAATGAGAATCGTATCTCCATCCACAGATGCATCTATCGCTAAGGCAAGGGTGGCGTACTCTGCAGGCACGTGAAGAGTCGTTTCGGTATCGACGCTCTCGCAATCTACCGGGCGAGCGCCGATCAATTCTCCGCAGTCATTGTTGTCCGCTGCACAAGGGGAATTCACAGCTAGCGTGAAAATATGATCTTCCGCGTCGCAAAATTGCGCGTCTTCACTGAAGTTACCGTTCAGCCCCAAATGGCCAGCGATGTCTCCAACCCAATCTCCGTCAGGATTTCCATACATGTCGCAACACTGGATAGTGGGAAGATTGTATTCGAAGTGAATAGAAGGA
>JACNKJ010000201.1 GCA_014382085.1 bacterium | reverse complement strand
TTTCGCCAAGGTCGTGTTCAATCCTTATCCCTACTATCGCGTTCGTGGCGCGGGATACGGGACGGCCGCCGGTGTCACCTTCCATCGCTACTACGTCGGCGAAGTTCTTCGGAACGTCTTCGATAAGGGCGGCGGTACGATCATCGATGCTCCGGAAGTTCCCGCCTACACTCGTTTGGACGGCAACTTCCCGAATCCCTTCAACCCCAAGACCACCATCCGCTTCGCCACGGCGAACGCCGGCGACGTGAACCTCACGGTTTACGACATCACCGGTCGCGCGGTTAAGGTCCTGGTTGATGGCCACATGGACGCTGCGCCGCATGAGGTCGTCTGGGATGGCACCGACAACAACGGTTACAAGACTGCCAGTGGTGTGTACTTCTATAAGTTGCACGCCGACAGCAAGGTCTTCACCGACAAGATGGTGCTTCTGAAGTAAAGATTTCCTCTCGGAAATCATCGCCCTCCTCCCTTCGGGGGGGAGGGCTTTTTTGGTCGCAAGTCGCAAGTACCCAGTGGCCAGTCTCCAGTCGCCAGGCAGAAATCCAGGCCATAAAACTGGCCAACTGCCCCATTTCCACAACCTAGTGCTGACCCGGGAGCTAAGACTCCATTACCCCGAGAACCGGCGACTGGAGACTGGAGCTTGGGGGCGCTGTGTCGGGGGTATTGGGTTGACTTAAGCGCGGGCAATTGCCTATATTACAGCCGCTTCGCTCATTTTGTCCGCCTGTCACGCTCCACTTGTTTCCCTTCGATTGCTTGAAGGAGGAAGCATCCGTATGTTTGGGCGCCGCTCCCGGTGGGGAAGCTCACTGCTCTTTCTTGTCATCCTTGCCCTGATCGCGGGTATGGGTTGTCGTAAGGAATTGCCTGAGCTCTTTGACCGGAATAACCCACCAGAAACCTATATTACCTCCGCTCCCGTGGAGTCCCTCTTCGACAGCTACAAAGTGCATGTGCACTGGCATGGCGAAGATATCGACGGTGAGATCGCATACTTCCTGTGGGCATGGAGTGATTCCTCCGATGCTTGGTACGAAGCGTGGAATCCCGAATCCAACGCCGATGACAGGATCCTGCGCGAGGGCGATTTCGACGCAACGCATCTGACTACACGGACAGATTCGATTTTCGTGTTGCAGGCCAATGAGGACGGCGGCATGAGCCGCGACCTCACCTTCAGCGTGACTGGCGTGGATGATCAGGGCCGTCGTGATCCCGTACCAGCGCGACTCTATTTCAATACAAGCGTTGACCGGCGTCCTGTAGTCCGGTGGTCTGAAGAGCCCTTCGGCGGCTTCGACCCTGAAGTGGAATGGGTTGGAACGGCACCGGAAACCTTGGATGCGGGGCAGGCTTTTGCCTGCGCTTTTACCGGTGAGACCGAAAACGGTTTCGTCAAAGGTTATCAATGGAACACCGGTGGGGGTACGGTCTGGTTCCCCTTGGTGAATGGTCAAACCGGCTGGACATACCAGGATCCTAATCTGGCGGAGCTGGATACCGTCCGTTTGGATTTCCCCAATGACATCTTGGGCGAGAATGCCGACATGATCAGTTTCTATGACGACGGCATCTTCCGAGTGAAGGCCAAATGCGTTGATCAGGCTGGTGTAGAGTCTTCGGTCAGCACGAATATGGCCAATCTTAAGGGTGTGATCGTACCCATTCTCAACCGCGATCCCGACACCCGACTCAGGGAAGATCTGCCCGTGGTTCTCACCTACACAACCTATGCAGGGCTACCGGACACCTTGTATCCGGAAGTTGAGCGCGTGGATACCGGAGTGCCGGGTTTCCACTATAGGCTCGCCGACCCAATCCCCTGGGGACAGGACGTTCGCCTGCAGGTTCATCTTCAGGGCTGGGACTACGATGATCCCCTGGTGGCCAGCGGTGGCGATATTTACTCGGCCTTCCAGCTTGCCTACAACTGGGTCATCAAGAATTTGAATCTCATCGAGGTGGACCATCCGGATTCCTATAGCCAGGGATCGTCCACGGGTCGCTATCCTCCCGGCGGCAGAGAGGGCCAGGCGGAAAACCTGGGTCTCGGACACTTCGGCGAATCGGGCTGGCAGTTCAAGATGAACCTAGGCCCCATGGATTACGTGGTGAAGGGCTTCTCCATGGACCACTTCGGTCGCGTGGACGGAACGCCCATGACCCTGGAATTCCAGGGCGGCTACACGCCGGAAGTGGACAGCATCGTCCTCATGTGCAAGTACGAAGATCCGCTCAACGACGATGTATACATCTATAGCGACAATACCGTGAATCTGAGTGAGCTTCCCGAAGGCGAGATGCTTCATATCGATATCGGCGGGCAATTTTTCCCATCCGCTCCTCCGACCTCCGAATGGCTCAACTGGGATCCCGATACATATACGGCCACTTTGCAGCCCGTCGAGTTAGAGGGAACCTTACCGGAACCACTCCTGGGTCGTTACCAGATCACCTTCCGAATCTATGGCCATGACAACATTCTTAATGGTGAGTCGGCCAAGTTGGCGGGAATATACTGGGATCTCTTCGACACGGATTTCGAGAACAACGGCGTCCAGTTTACCGAAGACGATTTTTTCGATATCACCAATGGCGGTTACATCAAGTCTTGGCAGTACATGACCCTGTATAACGATGAACCCGAAAATGATCCCATCGACAACTTCTTCGACATCAACTTCGCCGTGATGGATACCATATTCACGGTGGCTCAGGATGGAAACATCCAGTTGGAAGAGACTCCCATCTGGCTTGGAGAAAAAGAACTTTCCGCGATCTTCCGTAACACCTATCCCTTCGAGAATCTCATCGAACTCATCGAGACCGGGCAGCAAAGCGCCCAGCCCATGGGCTCCAAGGGACGGACGAGTGAGAGAGCAACCGTGAACATCGACATTCAGTACAGGAACATTGGACCGTAATCCGAAGGCCCCACGCTGAGACCCTACGCCCCAGGAAAGACGGGTTAGCCATGAAACGAACCATAATAAACATCGCACTGCTTGTGCTGCCGCTGCTGGCTGTTTTCGGTTGTGGTGACGGCGGCTATATGAATGAGCGCCACGCCAATCTGCCACCCAATACCTGGCTTTCCAGTGGACCACCCGAGGGAATCACCAATACAAGCTATCGGGTACATTTTTACTGGAACGGTTATGACCCAGACGGCGATGTGGACAGTTACCAGTACATCATCACCAACGACTGGGAGACGGGTTCTCTCGTCATCGACGAAAACATCAGCGCGACCCTCGAAGGTTTGGGCTACGAGTGGACCGATTCCATTTATTCCACAGACAGCACCTTTGTTGTGGAAGCCTCTCAGTTCCCCGACTCTGCCAATCCCGAGGAGTGGGAGTATTTTTACGGCGATGAAGATGGACGTTTTCTCTTCTTCGGCCAGCACACTTTCTTCCTGCGCGCCGTAGACGAATTTGGCCTGGCCGATCCCGTTCCGGCCCACCGGTCCTTCACGGCCACGACCATCGCGCCTTCGGTGAAAATCGACCACCCCTCCGACACCGGGACTCCAGGCGGGTGGGAGAACCTACCCCCGGATATCTTCTTCACCTGGATCGGCAATGATTCGGTGGGAGGCGGCAACCAGATCATCGAGCCCGACTCCACTCGTGTGACCATTTTCAATTCGGGCGAGTACGGTATCGGAACCAATGTCAGCGTGGGCAGCATTTTGGACATCCCCGACAGCGCTTGGTCGCGTTGGCGTGGATGGAGTGAGCCCATCGACTCCATTTTGCAGATCAGCGGTAAAAGCGCCTTGGTGCAAGACCTGACTCCCGTGGGTCCTCAGGATCCCGGCCTCTACCTTTTCATGGTTCAGGCCAAGGACGAGGCTGGCGCTCTCACCAGCCACTTCCAGGATGGTAAAAACCTCAAGCGTCTGCGCATCACCGACAGTCTCTACCCGCGGCTCTATGTGGAAGAGCCCACTCTGGGCCTTAAGGTGTCGTCGGGTTACAATGCCTATGACTTCACCATCGGCGAGGGGCAGCCTCTACGCCTTAGCTGGAATGGCAGCGCGGCACATTATGGCAGCCGGATTACCGGCTACCGATTCGGCTGGGACATCGAAGACACGGAGAACGAAGAGGAGTGGAGCAACTGGTCGCTGAACACGGTCAGCACCACGGGCACCTATGTTTCAGGTACACACTCCGTACATATACAGTGTCAGGACTATTCCGGCAACATCACGACCATGCTCTTCCGTTTCCTGGTGGTTCCCTTCAC
>JACNKJ010000032.1 GCA_014382085.1 bacterium | reverse complement strand
CGTAACCGTCCACGGGCAGATTATCTACGACAATCCGCCGGTGCATTTCTGGATCACGTCCGCCTTTTATCGAATTTTCGGGCAGGGCTACTACAGCAGTGTGTTAGCCAGCGCTCTCTTTGCCCTTGGCACGGTGTTGTTGAGTTACTTCCTGGCCCTGAGAATGTTTGGATCACAAAGCCTGGCATTCGTGGCCGCCCTGATACTGATACTACCCGGATACTTCCACGACTATGCCCGCAGGGGAATGCTTGACCAGACTCTTGTGTTCTTTTTTACGCTTGCCCTTTTCGCGGTCTGGCTCGGAAGGAAAAGACCCATCTATTTCCTTCTCTTCGGTTTTTCAGCGGCCATGGCCATTCTCACGAAAAGCGTTCTCGGCGCGCTCGTCATTCCCGTGGCCCTTCTCTTCCTCTTGTTGAGCAATGATCGCAGGCGGCTTATCCATCCCTGGTTTTTGGCAGGTATTGTGGTGATTGTAGCTATTGTGGGGATATGGTTCTCGGAAAACTACCAGGCAGGGGGGTCACACTTTCTCAAGTCACACTTCGGAAGTCTCATTTCCGCAAGAGTGGTAGAAGGAACTCATTCAACTTCGCCTTCGGCCTACTTGGGTTACTTCAGTTTGCTATTTCAGAACTACTGGCCCTGGCTACCCTTCACACTTTTTGGAATGTTCCTCGCGGCCAAAAGTTGGCGTAAGGAATTACATCCTGCGGCAATATTGTTGCTTGTCTGGTCACTTGGGATTCTTCTGGTTATGAGTCTAACTTCGAGCAAAATTCTCAGGTACATCCTGAACATTTTCCCGGCTCTGGCGATTTTGAGTGCATGGGGCCTTCACACCATGCTGTCTCGATGGAACAAGGTGGATCTAGGATTGAAAGTTGGGGTTGCCTTCGCGGTTTGCACCCTGCTCTTGATCAATATTACCCCCATCACCTTTCCAGGCAGCACGGGATTATCGGAACATAGCGTTGAGATTCGAGCGCTGGCACCTTACATCGAACTCAATTCCGATCTTGACGAGGGCATCATCAATTTCCGCCTGGAGCGCTGGGACCCTCAGAATATCGTGTATCTGTATTCACAACGCCTGATGGAAATGCCCATTGGGGAAGCGGCCGAAGTGGCAAGGCGCTTGGAGGAGAATCCCGACCAGCTGATTCTCTGCGAGACGGAGCATTGTTCGGAATTGATGAAGGAGTTCCCGAATCTGTTCTATCAGGTTAAAGCGGCGGGAAAGTATCACCTGCTGACTTCGGCAACTCGTCGATATTCCATTCGCTACGATTAATCCGCCGACCAGGCTTGAGACGGACTCAGTTTGCGCCGCGCGAAACTCCAAATGCGCCGGACAATCCAACCAACACGAACGCAAACGTAGTAGAGAGGAGGCATGGCAAGCAGCAAAAGAATGGTGCTGGACATCAAGCCGCCGATGGAAGACAGAGCAAGGTTGTACCAGATGTCCTGTTGCTCGGGATCGGCCTTCTCAAAAAGTGAGCCGAAGACTGAAGCGATCTTCTCCAAGACGCTCAACCCTTCAAGATTGTCGATCTGGATGAGCAGAGGCACCAGACCGACTACCGTTGTAAGACTCGTCAACAATATCGAGCGCAAACGGATTCTCGTTCCTCGGGCTACGGCTCTGCGCAATAGACTCGCGGCCTCTGCTCTGGGAAGACAATAGAGATCCGATCCCCCTAACTGCTTGCTCATTCCTTTGAATAGTGCGGCATCCTCGCCGGGGTTGCCACCCAGCTTCACGCGCAGTATTTGGACCGCCTCGTAACGATATCGGCTGACCAGGAGAATGGCATTGTTCACCACGATGCCGAAAAGCAGGACGAGACCGATACGTGCGGAAGAATCGAATTCAGATCGCGTAAACCAGAAAACCAGGAACACTCCGATCATGGCCATGAAGATGGAGCTAATCACAATGAGCGGCAACTCGAGGCTTTCAAAGAGTGCGGCCAATACGATGAAAATGAAGGCCGCCGCCAAAAAGGCCATGAGATTGAGTTCGTTCTCCTCGTCTTGAGTAAAGAAATCTTGGCTGCCCTCTTCGGCTGTATATCCGTAGCGTGTAGCGGTTCAAAACCTATGGGAGAGATGAGCAGCCTTTTCTAAGGGGCAGATTACGGTACACTTAGGACACGAAGGAGAGGTCCATGAGTAAGCCATCTGACCCGGAAGCTGTTGTTCGCGAGATTCGCCGGAAGACTCGCAGGAAGTTTTCCTCCGAAGAGAAAATCCGCATCGTGCTGGAAGGCCTCCGAGGCGAGGACAGCATCGCAGCGCTGTGCCGCCGAGAAGGCATCAGCCCCAACCTCTATTATCGCTGGAGCAAGGACTTCCTGGAGGCCGGCAAGCACCGCCTTCAGGGCGATACCGTCCGGGAAGCCAACAGTTCGGAAGTCAACGGTCTTCGCGGTGAAAACACTCAGCTCAAGCAGCTCGTGGCTGAACTAGCGCTGAAGAACCGCGTGCTTAAAAAAAGCTTGAGTGGTCGGGAGTCCGACCTGGGCGAGCCATGAGGCACAGCGTCTCGGAGAAGCTTGAGATCATCCGCCTAGTCGAACAGTCGGATCTGCCGGTCAAGGCCACCTTGGAGCAGCTGGACGTGGCTCCCAGCACCTTCTACCGTTGGTATCGGCGCTATCTGGAAGAGGGACCCGACGGCCTGGTGAACCGCAAGCCTTGCCCTCGTCGCTTCTGGAACCGCATCCCCGATCATGAGCGCGAACGGGTTAGGGAGATCGCCTTGGAGTCACCCGAACTCTCGCCTCGGGAACTGGCCTGGCAGATCACCGATCAGGAAGGCTGGTACATCTCCGAGTCGAGTGTTTATCGGATCCTCAAGGGCTTCGACCTGATCACGAGTCCCGCCTATATCGTCTTGTCGGCGAAGGATCACTTCCAGCATCCGACCCGTCAGGTGCACGAGCTCTGGCAGACCGACTTCACCTACTTCAAGATCGTCGGCTGGGGCTGGTACTACCTGTCGACGGTCCTGGACGATTACTCCCGTTACATCCTGGCCTGGAAACTCTGTTCAAGCATGTCGGCTAGTGATGTAGCCGAGACCTTGGACCTGGCGATCGCCAAGACGGGAGTCGATCAAGTAAAGGTCTTCCACCGACCACGACTGCTCAGCGACAACGGGCCGTGTTACGTGTCGAAAGAGCTACGGCAGTATCTCGATGATCGGGGCATGGGCCACACGCGGGGCAAGCCCTACCATCCGATGACCCAAGGCAAGATCGAACGCTACCACCGGACGATGAAGAACGTGGTGAAGCTGCAGAACTACTATCTGCCCGGAGAACTGGAGGTGGAGATCGCCCGCTTCGTCGACTACTACAACAACGAGCGCGTCCACGAATCGATCAACAATCTAAGGCCGGTGGATGTCTTGGAAGGTCGAGGGCGGGAGATCCTGACGAAGCGCCATCAGATCAAGCGACAGACACAGGCTCGCAGGCGGCGGGAAAATCGGCTACAATGGAAGGAGGAAAATCGACAAGCAGATCGAGCATCATCTATAAAAAGTGTCCCTTAGTGAGGGATGGCTCTCATGCCAAAGGTTTAGAAGACGTACAAGGTGAGCCTCTTCATCGTGTACCCTCCAATTATCTACTGTCATATTCCAGACACCATTATCCCATATCGCTGGCGAGATATCCATTGGCTGTTGGTGGCTGCATCCAAGCTTAGACGCAGCCACAGTTATCGCACAGAGAGGTCTGATATGCTGAATAAGGTCGGTTTTGAGGGTCAATAACCTGAGATCTCGTGTTGGGTAGTACCAGAGATCATCCTGCGAAAGATCGGGCACAATTGGTGACTGTTATGCAGCTTATGATTTGAGCACCATGGGCTGAAAAAACATCTCGAATGCCGAAGTGGGTATCCTCATCCCCGCGACTTGGTAGATTCCCCCCTCCCCCCTCCTTAGGTTCTATGAGTTAACGTTGGACAGTGTGTGCAAGCCATTGGAATCCTACGTGGGTACTAGTCGGGCTTGGTGCGGTAAAACTTCGAAGGTATGATCAGGGTATGATCAGGCAATTCAAAGGCAAAGGAAAAGGGCCTACCTCTCGGCAAGCCCTTGTCTTTGTTCATGTTTTCGGTACGCCACCAGGGATTCGAACCCCGGACCGCCTGATTAAGAGTCGCTTAACTAGCTGATTTAGTGCACCTTAGGAATGCTCGGTGTCGTTTTCTCAATGACTTAGCCCACTGAGATTCATCCTG
>JACNKJ010000195.1 GCA_014382085.1 bacterium | reverse complement strand
GTGATCTCGTGGTCTTGGCTGCTTTCGGCTCGGGTTTCACCTGGGGCTCAGCCGTTATCCGCTGGTAAGGAGAAACATGAAACTGGAACCCGGTATGACCGTGAAAATCATCACCAGTGCCGATCGTACTTTCAAGGGCAGGGTCATTGAGATTCAGGATGACGGCTGGATCATCATCGCCCAGGAACTCGGCGATCGGGTGCAGGTCAATCCTGCGCAGATCGTGGCGATTGAAGAGTAGGCATTTCGAATAGTCGGATTTGATTCAAACCGGCAAGGAGACCTTCGTGAATTCCATTTTCAGTCCAAAGAATGTCGAAACTATTTGGGCCATGCTCATCGCCTTCCTGCCGAAATTACTAGCGGCGGCGGCCATCCTACTGGTCTTTTGGATTCTCTACAAGATCACCGCTCGAGCTCTCCGCGCACTTATCACGCGTTCGGCCATGGCGGAGCCGCTCACGAACCTGCTCGTGGACAGCATCTATCGTTTCGTGATGATCCTCTTCGCCGTAATCATGGCCGCAGGTCAACTAGGTATCAACGTAGGTGCAGCTTTGGCGGGTTTGGGAGTGGCGGGAATCGCCGTAGGCCTTGCGGCCCAGGACTCCCTGTCCAACACCATCGCGGGCTTCATGATATTCTGGGACAAGCCATTTGAAGTGGGCGATTGGATTACCGTGGCTGGCAAGTATGGGCGCGTTCATGACATCACACTGCGCACCACGCGAAGTCGTACGCCGAAAAACACCTATGTGGTGATTCCCAACAAAAGCATCATCGATGAAGTGCTGGTCAATCATAGCAAGTACGGAGAAACGCGCATCGACTTGTCTGTGAGCATTGCCTACAAGGAAGACATCGCCAGTGCACGAAAAGCGTTGCTCGCGGCCATGCCAAAGGTGACAAACGTGGCGACGCAGCCAGAGCCCGACGTGGTGGTGGCGAAGCTGAATGACTCAAGTGTAGACCTGAGCGTTCGCGTTTGGGTTCACGAGGCCAAGGACGAAGAACCCGTGAAAGTTGCGGTACTTGAGGCAAGTAAATTGGCCTTGGACGCAGCCGGCATCGAGATACCCTTCCCCCACTTGCAGCTCTTCGTCGACGAAGTTCGAGAGAAGGCCCTGGAGAGTTTGAATTCCCTGAAATGATTGCTGTTTAAATAAATAGGACTTTTTCTTAGGCTAAACAAGACTCTTCCCAATATTTCTCCTGGCTGATCCCTGCTATTCTAAGAGCTAAGATTTAACTGCTTTACCTCGCTCCCTTTGGCGAATCTGACAAAATAGCATCTGTATTGGATGGGAGGCAGTCGCAGCGGCTGCCTTCCGTTTTTATATCTCTTGCTCCCGATCTTCCACACTCAAAGCCACGATTCCAACGGGCCTTAGCTTGTGATAGGCTGACAAAAAGGAATCGAAATGAACTCAGAATCTGAGCAGATCAAGCCAAGCCAACTCGAGCTGGAACTCGCATCAAGAGTCGAGTTGGAGAAACTCGTCTCGGAGATCTCCCTCTCCCTTCATGTACCCAATGAAGCCGACCTGGACAGGGCCATCGATGCCGCCTTGGCATCCATCGGAGAATTCGTCGACGCCGATCGCTGCATGCTCTTCCAGATAGACAGGGAAAATTCCACAGCGGCCTGCAAATACCAATGGTGCTCACCTGGCATAGATCAGAAGAAGCTTGGTTTGAATGAAGTTCCTCTCGCTCCTCTTGCCTGGTCACAACGTATGCTTATTGAACAAGGCTTCATCGCCATCCACGATACATCCAAGCTCCCTGAGGAGGCAAAAGGGGATCAGGAGATACTCCAAAGCCTGGGCGTGCAATCAGTGCTCATGACCCGCGTTCTGGGACGTGATATTCAACCGATTGGAATGCTAAGCATAGAAGCGGTGCGTGGTGTTCGCTTATGGCGAGATGAAGATAGGTATCTTTTGGAAATTGTAAGCCGGATTTTAGGCTCCGCCTTGGAACAAGTAAAAATGATCCAGGCCTTGTCGGAGAGTGAGAGCATCACGAGGACGATTCTGGAAACGATTCCCGACATGATCTTCACGATTGACCGAGAAGGCACAATTCTAAACCTCCACGTTGAGGACAAAGGCGAGCTGATCTTACCCGCCTCGGAATTACGGGGAGCCTTAAGTTGGGATCTACTTCGTCCGGATTGCCACCAAAAAATGAAGAACGCGATGAACGCTGCTTTCGAAAATGGAACAGCGGAGCCCGTGGAAGACTGGATGGATATGCCTAGCGGCGATCGCTTCCACTACGAGCTCAGATACAGTCGACTGGATGATAAGCAACTGTTGACGATGGTCAGAGATATATCGGGGAGAAAAAAATCCGAGAAGGCTATTCGCCACCTGTCTGCCCAAATTGCTTTGACCGAAGAAAGTCAGCGCAGGAAACTCGCGAGCCGCTTGCACGACGGAGTAAGCCAGGATCTGGCAGCGGCCTCCATGAAGCTGCAGGCCTATTTCGCGAAGAACGGTGATAATCGTCCCAAAGATCTTCAGGAAATTGATAAGCTCATCCAGCTTGCCATTCGCAATACCACCGATCTCACCCGAAGCCTGAGCCCCCCAGTCCTCCATGAGCTGGGGCTCATGCCGGCCCTCTCCTCTTTGTGCACGGAGCTAGCCGAGCGCTCAGGATTTCAGATCATTCTTGAAGAGAAAATCACGGTAGGCATGCTGAATGAGGCTCTATCTCTGAATCTCTATCGAATCTTGCGTGAGCTTCTGCTCAACGCCATCAAGCACAGTGATGGAAACAAGATCAGACTCAGCATCGAAGTCGACTCCGAAGCGGTCTTGGTACTTGTTGAGGACAATGGTAAGGGTATCGACCCAACGATTCTCAAACTGGATGACACTCAAGACAGGAAGGGGTTCGGACTATTCAGCATTCGTCAACGCCTGGAACCCCTTAATGGATCTATAGAGTTATGGAACGACAAAGGCGCGACGGTTCGTATTTACATTCCCATTACAAGCGATGAAATCGAGGACCTACCATGAAAATTGTGATCGCGGACGATCACCAGGTCGTGCTGGATGGCTTGTTGTCCTGTTTTCAAGCCATTCCAGGAATCGAAGTGGTCGGAACGGCGACCAATGGAGCGGATCTTATCGATATTGTCTTGAAGGAGGAGCCGGATATCGCGGTGATTGACATCACCATGCCTGGACTCAACGGCATCGAGGCTTGCGAGCAAATCGTAAAACAAACTGAGGGCCGCGTGAAGGTTGCAATACTCACCATGCACCAGGATCGGGAATTCGTCAGTGCGGCCTTCAAGGCCGGCGCATCGGCATTCATCGTGAAATCCAGCGCTTTTTCAGAATTGGGGACGGCCGTGAACACTATCTCAGAAGGCCGTACTTACATCAGCCCGGCCATCTCAGACGTAGTTCTGCACGAAATGCTAGGTGCTGACGCACTCGAAGATAGGAATCCATTGTCGGTCCTGACCTCACGTGAAATGCAAACCTTCCAACTCCTGGTCGAGGGCGTCAACGTGAAGGAAATATCCTTCCGCTTCGGTATTAGCCCCAAAACCGTACACGCGCATCGAGCGGCGATCATGAACAAGCTCGGCATCAACAACATCGCGGACTTGACCAAGCTCGCTATTCGTCACGGCATTACGCCGGTGGATTAGGGTCATTGCTGCCCTGTATAGGATCTCTTCTCCACTTCGATGATCTGATGGAGATCGCGAGTGAAAGGTACTTGAAATGGAATTTCCCCCACTCCGATGATGCTCCCCTCTCCACGTCCCCACAGCTCTTGCCTGTACAACATGCCAGCCTCCAAATCGAAGAGCCAGTTGCCCTCGCCCTCGAGAACGGCCCGATAAATCATGTTCTCTTCGGCGGGACCGTGCCCAATGAGATGACCGGAATATTGAGAAGCGATCCGCGCCATATGCCGACCTTCGATTTCTTGGAAACCTAGCAGCTCGTGTCGAATCTCCATGATGATCTCAACTTGGTTCCGGCTGTCGCTGTCATCCAGTTGCTCCCTTTGGAACCAGGAATCCCCTATGGATAAGGAAACCCTCGGCAGGTCGGGGAAAATGCCCTGGAAGGATGTAACTAAGCTGCGTTGCATACCGGGCGCGAGATCAAATTCCAAGCGGCTGTGGCCTCTTAGATTACTTTCACGACCATACTTGTCCATGTGCCGGGTGAAGACCCTCCCCAAGATCGCATCCCGATTGGGATTCACGTTTCCTTGTGGTAATCGCCGCTCAAAATCTG
>JACNKJ010000310.1 GCA_014382085.1 bacterium | reverse complement strand
CGACTGGACCATCAACGACATGTTCCTGCTCACCATGGGTCGCTTCCGTGGCGCGGGTAGCCAGGCCGCCGGCCTGACCAGCCCCATCATCATCGATCTGCCTGAGTATGGATTGGTTGGTAAGAATTGGGCGGCCGGTACAGTTGGCGCCGATTCGCGTACCGTGGGCACGCAGCTCACCATCACACCCACCAAAATTCTGGAATTCAAAGCCCTTCTGCACAATGGTTCGGGCAACACGTCCTACTTTCATTCCCAGAATGCCGCAGCTTACACAGGCACAACCGATACCGGCATGATGCCCAAGATGGATTTCGGCGCCAAGGCCAAGCTCTGGCCCGGCACCGAAGCTGGTTTCACTTATGGCCTGGCCAACGAGAATCGTCGCAACTGGACCGACATGAACGACGACGGCTTGCCCGATGCCGGCGAGTTTGGCGCCGACTCCAACTGGACAACTCATGTTCACCTGAACCTCGGCACTCTCTTCGCCAAGTTTGAGATGGCCTCCCTGCTGCACAAGTTCGATTGGGACAACGATGACGATGACGTCACCGCCCGCGGCATGGCCTTCACGGGTGGCTACCTCGTGCTGCCCCAGGCTCAGCTGGTGGTTCGCTTCGATACTTGGGATGCGGACGTCGATGTGGACAACAACGGCCGGAAGAACCTGACCTTCGGCGTGAACTACAGCTTCAACGAGAGCCAGTTCGGTCTGGATTATCGCAACCGTGTCCAGTTGGCTCTGACCAAGCGCATGGACGAGAAACCCGACGGCGCTGACGATCGTGCCGACGACATGCTCATCCAGTTCATGTGGACCTACCTCATCAAGTAGATCCATCGTATGGGATTTATGAGGGCTCTTCGGAGCCCTCATTTTTTTGTCTGGGATTGTCTGGAGTTCAGACCTTGGTGAAATCTTCGATCATTCGAAAGCCCAGGCGCTTAGCACGGCAGCTTTCCACATCGCCCCCCAGCAATTCCACGAGTTCCGCAGCCTTGATGGCGGCTGATTGAAGCGCCAGATCCGCGCGCAGCTTCTTGCTGCCATTCACGATTTCCAGAATCTCGAGATGGATCAGAGCGGGCCGCACTTCGATTTCGCGAGTTTTTCCCTTCTTGATGCGCTCGATGCGAAGGGACTCCGAGTCGAGCAACTCCTTGCATGCGCCGGCCAGGTCCTTTGGTCCACCTGTGAATTCGATCTCCATGCTCAGGTTTGCGAGCCGACTGTACATGTTGCTTTCCTCATCGCGAAAGCAAGACTTGAGCTCAATGCCTTCGGGCATCACGGGTGCCAGTTTTGCGAGAACGTCCTCGGGTGATTGATCGGCGTAGAGCATGGCTTCCATCTGTTCGCCTTCGCTCTCCATGCCCATGGGCAGGGCCGGGGTGAAACTGAGCTTGGGTGGGGGTGAAAGCCCTTGGAGTAGGCGACGGGTAAACCGGCCCGACGGAAAAGTCGTGGCCAAAGACGAAGCATGTCCAGATGGCTGATTCGCACCGCCTCATCCCGCTTGGCGTAGACGAGTCGATAGCGAATGGGAGCTTCAGGCCGTCCAGGTAGAGGAGATTCGCTCAGCTCTTCAAGCTTGCGATGATGATCCACGCGTTCGGTTTTCATCATTCCGAGGTCGCAGGAAATGCCGCAGTGGTAACAGACCAGTGTGCGGCCCATTGACTTCTTCGCATCATCTAGCGACCCGGGGTGCAAGTGCTCGCCCTTGGGTTTGCCGCAGGGGGCAGACAGGCTTCCCTTCAAACTGCGCTGGTACTCGTGAAGCAGATATTCCTTGGCCACGCCGCAGTCGATGTGGTCCCAGGGAAGATTCGAGTCGACGGGAAGTGTGCCGAGATATCGGGAATCGTCGATGTCCAATTCCTCAAGGACTTGCATCCAGATGTGATACTTGAACAGTTCGTGCCAGCTGTCGAAGCGGCACCCGCGCTCGTAGGCCTCTTCGATGAAATCCCCAAGCCGTCGGTCGCCTCGGCTGAAGATGCCTTCCAGGTGGCTGATCTCAGGGCCATGCCACTTCAATCCCACCTTGGCCGCTCGCGCTGCATCCTTGAGGTAATATTGCTTGCGCTTGGTTTCCTGAAGGCTGTCCTGTGCCGACCATTGGAAAGGAGTGAAGGGCTTGGGTATGAAGCTGGACACGGAACAAACGACCTCGGGTCGCCGCTTCCGACCTTCAACGCTTCGCCCCACACGCAGGCATGCGCGCCCCGTATCCACGATGCCCTGCAGATCCTCATCGGTTTCCGTGGGCAGGCCGATCATGAAGTAGAGCTTCATGTGATTCCAATTGCGGCTGAATATACGCCGCGCGCTTTCCAGAATCATTTCTTCGCTGATGTTCTTGTTCACCACGTCGCGCATGCGCTGGGTGCCCGCTTCCGGGGCGAAGGTTAGGCTAGTAGCGCGAACGCTGGAAAGATCGTCGAGCATTTCTTCGGATAGGCCGTAGGCGCGCAGACTGGAAACGGCCAGAGTGACGTCTTCATTTTTCAGGCGGCGCACCAGTTCCTTGATGAGCGGTGCGATGGCGCTGTAGTCGGCGGTGCTCAGCGAGGTTAAGCTCACCTCGTCGTAACCTATCTCGCGAATGCCCTTGAGTACGGTGTCGACAACCTGCTGTGGGCTGCGCTCACGCACTGGACGATAGATCATACCCGCCTGGCAAAATCGGCAACCTTCGGTACAGCCGCGAGCCAGTTCAATGCCATGACGATCGAAGATGGCCTGGCTCGAAGGAACGGGTGTGTCCACCGGGAAGGGAAACTTCTCCAGGTCCTTTACCTGCGCGCGCACAATAGGGAAGGGAAGACTGTCATCTTCCGGTTTCCCCACGTAGAAGAGTCCCGTGTCTTCGTCTTCGAGTAAGGGATAAAAAGCAGGTGCATATCTTCCCACTCCACTGGCGGCAAGGCATCGAATGCGCTCCCTGCGAGTCATACCCTTGGCCTTGAGCTCGGCCCATTGCAGCATGAGTACCGGAAGGGCTTCTTCACTGTCGCCCAACATGAAGATGTCTATGAAGGGCGCCATGGGTTCGGGCTGAAAAGCCACGGGGCCACCGGCGATGACCAGTGGGTCATCCTCGCCGCGATCCTCACTGCGAAGGGGAATGTCTCCCAGATCGAGCATGAGCAGGACATTGCTGAAGGTAAGCTCGTACTGAAGTGAAAAACCGAGGATGTCAAACTCGCGGAGTGCTGTGGCCGACTCCAAGCTGATAAGCGGCAACTCGGCCTTGCGCAATTCGGCTTCCATGTCGGGCCAGGGAGCAAAGACGCGTTCGGCCGCTAGAGCGTCGAAGGAATTCACCTGCGAATAGAGAATCTTCAAACCCATGTGGCTCATCCCGATCTCGTAGACATCGGGGAATGCCAGAGCCACACGACATTGAATGCTTTCAGGATCCTTCACAGTCTGACGATACTCGCCACCCATATAGCGTGCGGGTTTGAGGACCTTCTCAATGATCGAATGATAGGGATGGCTTTCGGGCAGCATCGGTTTTCCTCGTTAGGGCTCCGACACAATATAACAGGCCATGGGTGAACGGGAAGGTACTTGAACTAGCGGCGAAAAAGGCATCGATTACTCTTGATACCTTCAAGGCACTTTCAGAAGCACGCACACGCCTGTCTTGGCATGGGCGCGCGCTGCTGGTGCCATTATACGAATCCTTCGACGCAGGTGAAATTGCGAGGGATGTGGGATTCGGACGGAATCGAAAGGGCCCTTAGACACCGGCTTCTTTGGCGAGTTCTATAAGCAGATCTCCCATGGCATGACAAGCGCCGATGACCTTCTTAGCACGAAGCGAATAGAAGATCTTCTGCCCATCCCGCCGGAAATCCACAAGTCCCAGCTTGCGCATGGGCGCCAAATTTTGGCTGACCGCCGCTTTGCGCAATCCCGTTTCCTCCACAATCTCGCCCACGCTCAACTCACCCTTTTCCAGGAGTCTGAGAATCTTCACCCGGCGCGGATTACTCATGATCTTGCAAAGCGCCGATTGAATCTGAATGACCTGGGCCGAGGGCTGGTCGCTGTCGAATGGGTGCTCGTGATCCATGGAAACCTCATTAATTCGGAATTAGGAATCTTCTCCCATATTGCTGACAAAGACTCCACCTGTCAAGCCGATTCGTCTCTTAAAACCAATGCGGTCAGGACAAGGGCGGCTGCCAATGCGAATCGCAGGCCTATGGTTTCTTGAAGAAGAAAAACGCCTGTTATGCTTGCAATGAGTGGTTGAAGAAAG
>JACNKJ010000309.1 GCA_014382085.1 bacterium | reverse complement strand
CCCAGCGGCCACGAAGCTGGAGCTCTGGTGGAAACTCTCGCCATGATATCCAGTGGCAAGACGGGCCTTAACCCTGACAGCGAAGCGAAAATGAGCAAAGTGGACAAGGAAGTGCTTCTCTACTCCTTCGTCACACCCACCTGCCCGCATTGCCCTGGCTCCGTCTTGCAGAACCACAAACTGGCTATGGCCGCGCCGGGCAAGATTCGCTCGGTGGCCCTCAGTGCCAGCGAGAACATGGAATTAGCTCAGGAGTTCGGTGTGAGCAGCGTGCCTCAGCAAGTGATCAACGCCGACAAGGGAACCGCGACCATCGGTATTCAGCCCGAAAGCGAATTCGTCAACTCCGTTCTCATGCACGGCGCCAGCGACTATGAAAGCATTCTTGAGGAAAGCCGCGCCAAGTCGGCTCAGGCTGAAAAGTTGATGGACGATCCCGACGAGCCCTTGAAGATCACGGACGCCAACTTCCGCGAGGCCGTAAAGAAGTATCCCTTTTTCGTGGTGGATTGTTGGGCCGAGTGGTGCGGGCCCTGCAAGATGATCGCCCCCATCATTCACGAGCTTGCTATCGAGCAACAAGGCAAGATGGTCTTCGGAAAACTCAATACCGAGGAAAACGTGGCCATCCCCACCGAGTTCGATATCCGCTCTATT
The DNA here is from genome assembly GCA_014382085.1 of bacterium. GTDB lineage: Bacteria > Krumholzibacteriota > Krumholzibacteriia > JACNKJ01 > JACNKJ01 > JACNKJ01. The sequence continues at coordinate 3,657 of JACNKJ010000309.1, read as the reverse complement.
CCGACCATGTTGGTCTTTAAAGACGGCGAACTCATCGACCGCGTTGTGGGCGCCATGCCCAAGGAAGCGCTACAAGCCAAGCTCGAAAGCTTGATGTAGGATGGAACCGGTGGCCGACAACATCGTATCGGTGGATCTTCGTCAAATCGAGGGGATCAGCTTCGCGGCCAAGGCCGGCACCGGCCACTGGGTGGCCATGGACGGCCCCGCGGAGCACGGTGGAAGCAACGGCGCTTCCAAGCCACTGGAATTGTTTCTCATGGGATTAGCGGGATGTTCGGGCATGGATGTGGTATCCATCCTCAGCCGCATGCGAGTGGATCTGCAGGATTTCCGCATGGAAGTGAAAGCGCCGAGGACGGAAGAGCACCCGAAAGTTTTCACCCGCGTGGAGATCATTTACCATCTCTACGGTGATGTGACCGAGGCCCAGGCGGAAAAAGCCGTGAACCTCAGTCAGGATAAGTTCTGCTCGGCCTCAGCCATGCTGAAACCCGGCGTACCTATCGAGCATCAGATCGTCATACATCGCAAAGAAGAGGCCCTCCTGGAGGGCGGAACCACCAAGGAGTTAGCATGAAGAAGCGTTTAAGCATCCTGAGTCTCGCGGTCATGGCCGCCCTCCTCCTGGCCCTGCCCGCGAGCGCCCTGCCCAAGGTGGGCGACGTGGCGCCGGAGTTCAGCCTGAAGACCCTCAACGGCGAATCCGAGATCGCCCTGTCCGATCTCAAGGGCAAGGTCGTGTATCTCGACTTCTGGGCCAGCTGGTGTGGTCCCTGCCGTAAGGCCTTCCCCGAGGTCAAGAGTCTGCACGCCGAGTACGCCGATCAGGGAATGGAAGTACTGGCCATCAGCCTCGACCGTTCGCCCTCGCCGGCCATTCAGTTTATGGCTCAGCAGAAGGCCGGCTTCCCCGCTCTCTTCGATGTGGGCAGCAAGACGGCAGGCGCTTACGGAATCCAGAGCATTCCCAGTACCGTCATCATTGGCCCCGATGGTAAAGTGGCCTATAGCATGATCGGCTTCAACCCGGGCAAGGTTGGAGAAATCAAGAAAACCATCGAGGGACTTCTGTCCCAGGTCGAGCTTCCCGAGGAGAAAAGCTCCGAGGGATCCATGTAGACGGCAGCCTGACCGGGCCTTCTTCGATGCGAGAAAGCCGCTCCCATTCGGGAGCGGCTTTTTCATGATCTAAACCGCAATGCAAACTAGTACATGGCGCGAAGCTCCGACCAGTTCGTGGCGGCTGCAGGCGCTTCTTCGAGAATTTCATCGATCCAAGCAATCATCTGCGACTGATTGTATCCATTGACGCGATGACGAAGTGTGTATTCACCGTCGAGCATGACGTTGAAGGGGAAACCGCTGTTGGTGAACAGTTGATAGACCTCGTAGGACTGATCTACCAACACGGGAAAAGGCATGGGATTGATATTCAACCAGTTTTGCACGGTGGTCGGATGCTCGCCGATGCTCACAGCTAGGATCTCCACCGACTGATCACGATTGTACATGGGGTAGATATCATCGCGGAGATGTCCCATCTCCGACTGGCAAGAGGGTCACCAGGTTGTGAAGAAAACGATAATCGTTACCAGTGCAGCGGTTTGATAGAGATAGACAATCTGACCGGCAGGATCTGGCAGAGAGAAATCGGCAACAGTCTCACCCTCCCCATAGACGGCAAGACTGGGCGTGACCAAAATCAGCACGACCAAAGTCATCAGAAGCAATTTTTGCATGGTTCCTCCAGGTTTAGTAAAGCGCTTTCACGGCAGACCAGCTGCTCTCGGCGGTGGGCGCGGGATCTTCGGCGAGGAGTTCTTCGATCATGTTGCGCATGGCGATAAGATCGAATCCGTAGCTGCCGAACCTCAGGGTGCCGTCTCGGCCGATGAGCAAGTTGTAGGGAATGGGACTTGTGGTGAAGAGCAGGTAGAGAGCGGCATCCGGATCGATGACGATGGGATAAGTAAGCCCCTTCAGTGCCACCCAGGATTCCACCAGTGGCGCCGGCTCCATGAGATCGATGCCCAAGACAGTCAGACCCTGGCTCGCGTAGATACTCCACAAATCGTTTTCGAGGTGAACCACCTCGTCATTGCAGGTGGGTCACCAGGTGGCGAAGAAGTTGATGAGGATCACGTCCCCCTCGAAGTCCGAGAGATACACCGGAGAGCCCTGGGGCGACAGTAAGGTAAAATCCTCAACGAGCTCCCCCAGCTCATAGAAGGCGGGGGAAGCCGTGGCCGAAAGCATCAGAGCCAATGAGGCCGCGAGTGTCCGAAATTTCATGCAAACTCCTAGCGCATGAGGATGGCTTTGCGCGCGCGTTGTTTTCCGCCCGCATTCAGCTTGTAAAAGTACACGCCCGAAGGCAGGGGTCGGCCGCGCTGGTCCCGGCCATCCCAGACAACATGGTGATCGCCTTCACCTCGTAGCTCATGGCCGCTTTCTAGTAGGCGTACGAGACGACCGCGCACATCGAACAGCTCAAGGCGAACTTTTTCGCCTCGATCCAGAGAAAAACGAATGGCCGTCTCGCCCCGGAAGGGGTTTGGCTCGTTCTGATGAAGTGCGAATCGCCCCTCGGGGAAGTCCGCGCCTGTGGCCTCGACACCTTCGCCATAGAGGCTTATCGATAAAGCGGCTTCGTCGGCATCATCGCTATTCAGAGTTAGCTCTCCGGTTTGAGGGCCCAGCACCGAAGGAGTGAACTCCACCAGAAGCGCTTGGCTACTGCCCGGATCGATAACCATGTTCTCGAGGTTTGGCAAGAATTCCAGATCGCTACCGGCGATATTGTCGATATGCAGGCTTCCCTCTCCATCGTTGAAGATTGTGAGCAGGGTCCAAGCCGACTCAGTCAGAACTACTGGACCGAAGTCCAAGGACTCGGGCTCCACGCGGATTTCCGGACTTATACCAAGCAAGTCGTCGATGATCTGGGTCATGCGGTCGGGGTCGTACTCCGTGTTGAAGTAGGCCACCCGGCCCTGGGGATCGATGATGTAATCCAGCGGATAAGGAGAGGACGCGCCCGCCTGCTGGTAGCGCCAGTAAGTCTGATCGGCTTCGGCGAGCACGGGGTAGCTGAGCTGGAACTCGTTCACAAAGAATTCAAGTTCCTCGGGCGTTTCTCCACCGCTGCTCATTCCGAAGACCAAAACCTCGTCCTGCGAATAGCGCTGCCAGAAGGCTCCGTCCAGGTCCGACAACTCCGGACCGCAAACGGGTCACCAATCGGCGAAGAAGGCCATGATCACAACCTTCCCTAAATAGTCCGACAGTTTGTAGAGATTGCCCTCTCCGTCGGAGTGAGTCCAGACAGGCGCATCCTCTCCGATGTCCAGGCGGCCGCTTTGATTGCCCGTATACACAGGGAAACTCACTTGCGCCTCGTCGCTGTCATCGGACTCCACGGCAAAAAAAGTGGAATCGTCGGCACCTGTAGGATAATAGGTCAGCATTACCGTGTGCTGGCCTCCCGCAGGAATTCTGAAGGCGGCAGGTTCATGAATTTCGAAACGTGAGTTGAAGCTTCTCACCTCGGTCACGCTGAGCGTGAATCCGCCAGTGTTTTCCACGACGAAACTGCTGTCCACGGGGACGCCAGCGGTGGTGTCGAAGAAGTTCATTTCCTCAACTTCCACGTGG
>JACNKJ010000149.1 GCA_014382085.1 bacterium | reverse complement strand
CATCATCGGCGGGCTGGCCGTCGTTTTGATTCTCATCCTGGCAGTGTCTTGGGGTGTCCGTTACGTGTCGGAATCTGGAGAGGAATCCCGTGTGGCCTTCTCTGGGGCTCTGGGAGAGCTCGACTTGGCCATCCAGGATAACCTGCCCGAAGGCTATGAGGCCGCACTTCAGAGCTTCGAGGCCATTCACAGCCAGTTCGGTGGCAAGACCGCAGGTCAATGGTCCGTCTACTATACGGGCTTCTGCAAAGAACAGCTGAAGAACTTCCAAGGCGCCATGGACGATTTCGACGCCTACCTGGCGAGTGGCGACCGTGAGTTTGAACTGGCCGCCCAACAGGGGCGTGCAGCATGCCTGCACAGCCTTGGAAAGACGCGTGCTGCCGCTGAAGCCCTGGAAGCCTTGGCCGAGCGTCCGGGAATCAGCGAAGAAATGGTCCGCGGATGGCTCTATCGCGCCAGCCAGATTTACTTCTCCGGCCAGTACTTCGAGAATGCTGAAAACGCGCTGACCAAACTCGAAGCCATGGGTGCCGGAACCTACGATGCGAAGATGAAACGCGATCGTGCAGCTTTGGCGGCACTGCGCGGGTAGTCTTTGAAGGGTAGAGCGAAATTGATGGGGGACATCGGATAAACGGTGTTCCCCTTTTTCTTTGCGTTGACTTATTAGCGGGAAAGTGGAATTCTCCATCCGATTAGGGTACCTAAGCGGAAAGGATTCCACTTGCCGGAAAACACGCCTCTGCAAGAAGACCAAGCAAGTGCTTCATCGGAATCCTGGTTGGCAGCGATTTCATACCTGCCCATACTCTGCTTCTTCCCATATTTCCTCCACGGTTCCCGTCCCTATATCGCGTATCACGCACGCCAGGGCGTTTTGCTCTTCCTGTTGGAACTGGCGGGGCTGCTCACATACTGGACCGTGAAGCTGACTCTCGGGCGCATACCGTTTCTCGGGATGGTGGTGATGTTCCTCCTCAGTCTCTCGATTTTGCTTCCCGTAGTGGCTCTCATCATTCTGGGTTTCGCCAAAGCACTCACGGGTGAAAAGGGACCACTTCCTTGGATCGGGCACTGGGTGGACAAGGTTCCGGCGGCGCCCTCGGGGGACTAGGTATGCCTCTGTACGGTTGTCGCATAATGTATATTATGTTAACTATGGATGGCGAACCCCTGTGTCTCGCCTCTCAGGGCCTGGAGGGTTGAAATGGAAGTACGTACCCTAAATGACATTTTTTTTCGCGCTACGCGTGAGAACAAGAACCCCAAGGCTTTTCAGCGGAAGGTCCATGGCAACTACCAGGGAATTTCTGCCGAAACATTCGAGCGCCAGGCCATTCAGGCTGCCCTGGGTCTTCAGAAACTCGGGCTTCGACCCGGCGACCGCGTGGCGCTGATTGCACACAATCGCTATGAATGGGCTCTCAGCGATTTTGGAATCCTGCTTTCCGCGGGTATCAATGTTCCCATTTATCCAACTCTTTTGCCTGAGCAGATTCTCTATATCATCCAGAACTCCGGCTCAAATCTGGTGATCTGCTCGGACAACGAAATGCTCCAGAAGGTTCTCCAGATTCGCCATCAACTTGAAGATCTTCGCGAGATCATTCTTATGGATGGCAGCCCCGATGAAGCCGGTGTCATGAGTTTTGAGCAGCTTCTTGAATTGGGTGAATCGCAATACGAAGATCGCAAAGATGCTCTTGAGGAATTGGCCCTTTCGGTCCAGCCTGACCAGGCTTGCAGTTTCATTTACACCTCGGGAACCACGGGCGATCCTAAGGGCGTCATTCTTAGACATGGCAACATCGTCAGCAACGTTAAGGGCGCTTTCGGGAAGTTTCCCATCGGCGGCGGCGAAGACAGTTGTTTGTCATTCCTACCTCTAAGTCATATTTTCGAGCGTATGGCTGGATACTACTTTATGCTCTATGCGGATGTGAGTATCGCCTATGCTGAGTCCATCGATACGGTGCCACAAAATCTCATCGAAGTACGACCGAGCATCATGGTTTCGGTACCCAGACTATACGAGAAGATGTATGCGCGCATTCTCGACGCCGCCCTCAGCGGAAGCTTCATCAAGAAGCAGCTCTTCTTCTGGGCCAAGAAAAAAGGCGAGCAATGGGCTGAAAAGGCCATCAATGGCGAAGAGATTTCAGGTGGATTGAACTTCGCCTACGGCATCGCCGCCAAACTCGTTTTCTCGAAACTCAAAACGCGCACGGGCGGTCGACTGAAGTTCTTCGTTTCCGGCGGCGCACCCTTAAATTCGGAAATCGCAAAGTTCTTCTACGCGGCCGGGCTCCCCATCTTAGAAGGATATGGACTCACCGAGACCAGCCCCGTCATTACAGCGAATACACTGGAAGAAATTCGCCTGGGATCCGTGGGCAAGCCTTTCCCCGATGTGGAAGTTAAGATTGCGGAAGACGGTGAAATCTTCACGCGAGGCCCCCACGTCATGCAGGGGTATTACAAAGATGAAGAGGCCACACGGGCAGCCCTCGGCAGCGACGGATGGTTCGCAACCGGCGATGTAGGTGCCATCGACAACGACGGTTTTCTGTCCATACTCGACCGCAAGAAAGACATCATCGTTACGGCGGGTGGAAAGAACATCGCCCCCCAGCCCATCGAGAATCGATTCAAGATGGACAAGTTCCTTTCCGAATGTGTACTCATCGGTGACAAACGGAATTTCATTTCAGCGTTGCTCGTTCCGAACTTCGAGAACCTGCTGCGTTACGCCAAGGAACACGACATCATCTACACCTCGCTCACCGGCCTTGTGGCCGATCCGCGAATAAGGAATCTCTACCAGCGCCGCGTTGACAAATACAATGCGGAGCTGGCGCGCTTCGAGCAAGTGAAGCAATTCGCATTGCTCGACAAGGAGATGACCATAGATGGCGGCGAGCTCACGCCGAGCATGAAGGTCAAGCGCAACAAGATCGAAGAGCGATACAAGGAACTGATTGACTCACTGTATGAGGAGGCGGCGGCCAAATAGGCCTGAGCTTCTCAAGGAATGAAAGGGGTATCATGAGACAAAGCCTGAAAGCCTTGCTTCTGATCGCCGTGCTCCTTGTTCCCGGTACCGTGCTGGGTTCAGGATACGCGGTATGGGAGATGGGAACGCGGAGTTCGGCCCTGGGCGGCACCATGACGGCCCATCCCGTTGATGCGTCGGCCATCTTCTACAATCCCGCAGGGCTAACCAGCTACTCGGGGAATCAGCTCGTTTTCAACGTGACGGGGATTAAACCCTACACGGAGTTTGCGGGCGTTGATCCACATCCTGGCTATGGAACAAGCGAGCGACTGGCTGATGCCTTGTTCATTCTGCCTCAGGCGTATTACAGCCATCGAGTCAGCAAGAGTCTGGCATTGGGAATCGGTTTCTACACCCCATACGGTCTGGCCGTGGAGTGGGAAAACCCCGAGACCTTCTCAGGCAGAAACATCGCCACCTTCACCGATTTGAAAACCTACTTCCTCACCCCCACCATTTCCTGGAAGCCCAGTTGCATGTTCTCCGTGGGTGCAGGGCTGAATGTCGTTAAGGGTGAGGTGCACTTGGAACAGGCTTTGGTGGAGAACCTGCCGAATCCTACCGATGTGGGTACTGCAGTGATCACGGGCGATAGCGACTGGTCCTATGGTTTTAATCTAGGACTTTTGGTCAAGCCGCATGAGAAAGTAACTCTTGGCCTCAACTATAAGTCGAAGATCGACCTTACCTTCAACGGTGATGCCGACTTCACGCCCTTTGCTGGTTACGAAGCCGTGCTTCCCATCGATGGACCGGCCGAGACGGCTTTGCCTCTTCCGGCGCTTTACTCCGCCGGTCTCTCAGCGAATCTCACCGAGAAACTGCGGGCCGAGTTCAACTACAACTTCATCTACTGGTCTGAGTTCGAAACCCTCGAGCTGATATTCTATCCGGGTACCCCGGTGGAATTTTCAAGCGTCATTCCCGAGAACTATGAGGATTCGAAACAGCTTCGTCTCGGACTGGAGTACACTCACTGTGACAAGATGCAGCTTCGCGCGGGTTGGGTTCGGGACACTTCGCCCCAGCCCAGTGCGACCACGGGTCCGGTTCTACCGGATGCGAACCGCACGGGTTACTCAATCGGATCAGGGCATAGCATCAAGGAGAACATTCACCTTGATACCTACATGCTCTTTCTCTTCCTGGATGATCAGGAGATCCGTGACAACCAGGATGGCTACAACGGCGACTATCACAGTTTCACCTACCTCTTCGGCCTCGGCCTGACCTACAACTTCTAGAAAGGAGGGCTACCTTGAAGAAACTAACTT
>JACNKJ010000179.1 GCA_014382085.1 bacterium | reverse complement strand
CGTCGACCTGCGTGAAAGGCCCTACGATCCGCCCGAGGATTGAGATGCCTCATGGCCCCGAGTGCTTGGTTCTCGCATCCACCCTGGCCCTGGGCGGGGGAGAGCGGGTTCTGGCAAAAATGCTGCAGGAGCTTTCTGCAGAGGGCCGCTCGTTCCATCTGATAACCCTAAAAGAACCTGGCCACGTGGGAGAACTGCTTCGATCGGAAGGGCTTTCCGTGGAAAGTTGGAATCTAGCCGGAACACGTGATCCACGAATATTGCTAAGGCTCTGGCGTCATCTAAGACGTCGTGGGCCGGGGATGATCTACATCCAGGATCATCATGATTGTATTTTCTGGGGAAGCTTGGCGGCGGCCTTGAGCGGATTCATTCCCGTGGTCATACCTGTTCACAGCTCGGGGCAAAAGGGAGCCACTTCCTTTCGAATTCAGAGTCGCTGGCTCTTGGGCTTGGGCCAGGTTTTAGTGCTGCTCGGACGCTGGCATCACCGGGCACTCCGCGATGAAGACAGACTTGTCGATGGCCCCCGCGCCACCATTCCCAATCCACTGGACTCAACACGTTTTAATTTCATGCAGAGAAGCAAATCCGAAGAGATCGTTGTGGGGACGGTTGCCGCCCTAAGGCCGGAGAAGCGTCACGATCTGCTTCTGAAGCTTTTCGCGGAACTGAATTCACTGCGACCCTCCAGGCTTCGCATTGCGGGTGAGGGACCTGAACAAAAAATTCTTGAAAAATTGGCCGATGGACTGGGAATTCGCTCACAAGTGGAATTCCTGGGAAGTCGAGAAGATGTGGCCGAGGTCTTGGCGAGTTTCGATCTCTTCCTCCTCACCAGTGAAGTGGAAGCTCAGCCCTTGAGTCTGATTGAGGCATTGGCCTGTGGTGTCGCCGTCGCAGCCCCCGCGCGTGGCGGAATCCCCGAAATCCTTGAAGGCGGCCATAGGGGCCTCATCCTGCAAGGTGAGGACGCCGCGAATTGGGGACGCCAGGTGGCAGACTACCTTGATCATCTGCCAGACGAATCTACTCGTCGCCAAAGAGCTGACGACATCCGCGAAGAATTTTCCGATAAAAGTTTCACGAAGCGATACGCTCGCCTCATGGACCTGCTCATGGGGACCGCATGAAGATCCTCCAGGTGAACAAGTTTCTCTATCCCAAGGGTGGCGCGGAAATCGTCTGCCTTGACCTGTCGGAGCAATTAAAGAATGCGGGGCACGAGGTCTTTCACTTCGGCATGGCCGATACACGCAACACGGTGGGCGAAGATACCGACTGCTTCCCAAGTGAGGTGGATTACCATAGCCACCGTTCCTTGGGACGCAAGGTCGGTGAAGGCCTGCGAACGATCTATGGCCGGGAGGCCAAGCGAGGTTTTGCGAAGTTACTCGACCGCCGTCGCCCGGACCTGATTCACGCGCACAACATCTATCACCAACTCACACCTTCAATTCTGGAGCCGGCCCGCGAGCGCGACATTCCGGTCATGCTAACTCTTCACGATTACAAACTGGTCTGTCCGGTCTACACCTTTCTACGCGATGGGCAGGTTTGTGAAGAATGCCTGCACAAGGGGCCCGAACCGATTATTGCGAATCGCTGTAAGGGAGGATCGCTCGCTGAAAGCGCAGTGCTATGGGCCGAAGATCGACTACATCGACTACTTGGAAGCTACGAAAAAGGCGTGAGCCTTTATACATCTCCCAGCCGATTTCTACGTCAGAAGATGATTGAGGGGCGGCTGGACGCCGATGACATCGTTCATCTACCCAACGCGCTTCCCTTCTCCCGGGAAACCCTGGAATTGCCCTATCGTTCTCCAGGCTCAGGAAGGCCCGAACTGCTCTGGGTGGGACGAATGAGCTACGAGAAAGGTTTGGCGACTCTCCTGAAGGCTCTGGCGCGATCTGAATGCGATCTGAAGCTGCTTCTCGCTGGAGATGGCCCCGAGGAAGCGTCATTAAGGGCTTTGGCGGATAATCTTCGACTTGGGGATCGAGTGGAATTCCTTGGCCGTGTTCCCCGCGATGAAGTTCGCGATCTAATTCTAAGAACTCATGGAACTGTTCTCCCCAGCGAGTGGTTCGAAAACGCGCCTCTCTCGCTGCTGGAATCCCTGGCTCTCGGAAGGGCGGTCATCGGCAGCGAAATGGGGGGCATTCCCGAAATGCTGGAGAATGAGACAACAGGATGGCTATATCCCGCCGGCAATGTGGATGCCTTGGCGGCTCTCCTGGGCCGCTGGGCCAATCTCGGGGAGGAGCGGGAGCTTTGCGGCCGAGCCGCCTATGATTTCGCGAGGGTGAGGCATCATCCTGAGCAAGTCTTGGAAACGACTCTCAAACTCTACCGTAGGCTCCTCGGGAAATAGATTGCCGCAAATTCGGACTGCGGCTAGGCTGGATGTTCCAATTCTAAGGGGAGAGAAATGAGCTTTCGATATTCAATCATTCTGATGGCGGTGCTGGCCCTGGCGGCCTGTACGCCGAAAAACAAGGTTCAGGTGGAAGAGAAGTCGGTTCCGCCCACAATCCAGGCCATTCCTGCGGAAGCAGCGCCTGACACCCTCGACTACGATTTCCTGGCTGAAGAGGGCGTGGGACGAATCGAAGATATACCTGCCGAAGCCGATCTCCCGGTCTTTGAAGAACCGGAAGAGGTGGAGGAGGCCATCTGGACCATTTCCGAAGAGGTCGAAGAGCCCAAGGCCATGGAAGGTCTGTTCTGGGTTCAAATTTTCGCTACCCGAAGTCATGACAAGGCCAAAGAGATTGCAGCAGAGGCAGAGGATCGCCTAAGCCATCCCGTGGAGACCCATTTCCTGCCGCCGTACTACAAGGTTCTGGTGGGAGGATTTGAAGACCGGGAAGAGGCCGTGAAGCTGCGCGATCTACTGGTTAACAAAGGCTACCGAGACGCCTGGATCTTTGAGTTGTAAAGCTGTCGAGGATCTTGACAGTTTGACCCTTTTTGATTATCACTTAGGGTCTTAGCGGGAATAGCTCAGTGGTAGAGCACAACCTTGCCAAGGTTGGGGTCGCGAGTTCAAATCTCGTTTCCCGCTCCTAACCCCTCTCATTTTTGGGAGGGGTTTCACGTTTCAGGAGGGGCTTGATCCCTTGCGAAAGCTGTGCTAAAGAATACCTTAAGACTGGCCGATCTGAGATTTATCAGATCAACAAGGCGGCATAGCCAAGAGGCTAAGGCGACGGTCTGCAAAATCGTTATCCCCGGTTCGAGTCCGGGTGCCGCCTCCTTATTTATTCGCCGGAGTGGCGGAATTGGTAGACGCAGGGGACTTAAAATCCCCCGGCCCTAGGCTGTCCCGGTTCGATTCCGGGCTCCGGCACTCTTCAAGGCACGTGAATCAAGCCGCCGATGGGCGGCTTTTTTTTTTGATCCCTGAGGCAGGAACAAGTCAATGCCATCCGAATTGAGCTAGAATAGGAAAGTGCTCTAATCGGGAGGTATGGGATGAAGATGAGATTGTCGGCAATGCTATGCCTAGCATTCCCACTTTGCGCTGGGGCAATCCACCTGTTTGTTCCAGGCGACTACACATGTATTAGAGATGCTCTGGATGCTGCTCAGCCTGGTGATGAAGTTGTTGTCGGAGACGGAACCTACTATGAGTTCGAGCTCCCCTTGAAACCGGACGTAGCAATATGGTCTGAATCAGGTGATGCCGACCAGGTGATTATCGATGCCCAAGGTACGAGTAAGATATTTTACTACCATGGAACCTATCCACACTTGGGTCCGCACTTTTCGATTTCTGGATTCACTCTCAGAGGTGGCGATGCCGACTCGGGACTGCATGGTGGAGGTCTCGACTTCGACCCTGCCTATCAGGAACTCGGCGTACCTACGCTCAACATCAGCAACTGCATCTTTGAGGGCAATCAATGCATTGGGAGCGGCGCAGGACTCTTCATCAATTTGCATGATGCTGAATATGCTTTCGTGAATATTGATAACTGCCGGTTCTATTCGAACAGTTCGGGCAATGTCGGGGGAGGGCTCTACCTCAATCTCCGTGGCGGAAGGAATACTTCCAGTGTGGAGAACTGTAGTTTCATCGGCAACAGCTCCACGAATGCCGGGGCCGCTTATGTGAAGAATTTGCTCAATGGGCGTATTGCAAACTGTGTTTTTACTCAAAACACTGCCGACGAAACTGCAGGGCTTCTTGCCACTTTCGACGGTGGAATGATTCCTGTCGAACAGTGCATTTTTGACAATAACAATGGGCTGACTGCCGGAGGTGCATGGCTCGACGACAGTTTCATTCTATCTAATTGTACCTTCTACGAAAACACAGGCGGTACGGCTTCCGCCCT
>JACNKJ010000306.1 GCA_014382085.1 bacterium | reverse complement strand
CCTCGAGTGTCGCGGTGCCCTGACCATCCCATGTGATGAACTGTTCGTGGCTCGTGCCGTCCTGGGATTCCATGAGCACGTAGAGGGATCCTGAGCCATCGCAATTGATGTCGGCTTCACGAACCAAGTGCACAAGCCACCAGTCCTCGGCGTACCAAACATCCTGACTGGCCTGGCCACCGCAGGGTTCCTCCCCCGGAGTCACGGGCGACTCGGGAACCATGTGTACATAGTTGCGAGGATTGCCGCCGTCGACAGCACTGCCGTCGAAAATGGAAAGACGGCTCAAGCCGTGGAGCAGATCGTCATCGGGATCACCTAGTTCACCCATGTCCACGCGCACGGTATCGCTGATGGATTCAAGCCAGTCGTTGATCGGAGCGGCCGTAAAATCGCCTCGTGCCTCCAGGATGACGCCGGGCTCGATGGCCCCGCCCAAGGGATCTTCCAGGGTCACGTGATGTACCGCGTCGTTGCGCCAGTAAATGGTGGATTCCAGCGAATAAAGCAGATCGTCCTCGGCCGATTGGAACTCTCCCATATCGGCGATGAGCTCCGATTCGGTCCAGAGCTGTAGAGGATGAAATCGCGGTTCATCCACACGCATGTAGGCGCGAACCTGAACGCCAGCTTCGATGGGACCCGAGCCGGAGAGAGGCGCTACGCTATTGATATCGATCTCACCACCGAACCACTGCTCTTCGGAATCGAAACGATGGTAAAGATCGTCGGCAGGATCTTCCAGAGTGCCACCCGTATCGAAGAGCAGTTCCTGTTCGCGGCGAATGATCTGTCCGAGGATGGGCGCGTACTCGTGTTGCACTACGTAACGAACCAGATCGGCCGCGGGATCTTCCCAAACCAGTGCGTCCAGCCCGAGGGTGTCGGGCCCATGATAGTAGTGCACATCAATGGTGTCGCCGGGGGCGTCACGATTGCCCCTGCCGCTGGCGAAGTCGGGAGACTCCATCATGCGGCGAGTAAGTGCGGGAAAGGAAGCGGCTTTCGAAGAGAGGTTGCCGAAGGCCAGAATATCATCGGCAGCCCGGACACTCTTATTGGGGAAATCCACTCCCTCCCCCGACCAGAACTCCGAATCCGCATCTCCGTACAAGCCTCCATCCTCGGCAAGGCTGCTGAGAGGATTTTCGAATTGATTCAGAAGGAGTAGATTCTGCTCCACCGCCGCCGAAGTTTGCGCGGACTGCGCAAGTGACGAAGCGATGTTCAGATCGGGATCCTCCTGAACGGGAGTGGCAAGGTCGCAGCCCGTAGCGAAAAATAGAATCGCCATCAGGATGACCGGCGCCATGAGGGTCGTCTTGGAATTGAGAACTCGGTTTTTCATGAGATTGTCCTCCTGTGTTTCCGGCTGACCCTTCTTCCGCAATCCTCGTGCCCCCCGGCGGGCTTCTCTATTCTCCGTGTCTCCATGCATAACTTCTTGTTTCCTTGTCATTTAGGCGATCAAGCTGTTTACTGTCGACCTCGAAAGAACTGTGAATTCTCGGCACAGTGTGGCTGCACGGTCTCAGTTTTCCTCGGCTTCCGTCAGCCCCAATCGACGAATCTTTTTGTGAAGATTCGTGCGCTCAACGCCTAAATCCTGAGCCGCGCGGGTAACGTTTCCATGTCTGCGTTCCAGAGCCAGGCGAATGAGTTCCCGCTCAAAGAGTTGCTTGCTCTCGCCAAGAGCTTGTCCATGTAGAGTTCCTGCCAATGCGGCAAGGCCTTCGCCAAGGGATTTGAACTTGGCGGGAGTTTTCGCATCCGACAGTTCCGGAGGAAGATCGCCCAGGCCGATTCTCTCACTCCCCATGATGAGCAGGCGTTCTACCTGATTGCGCAACTCGCGAATGTTCCCCGGCCACCCGTAGCGCATGAGACCTTCCATGGCCTCCGTCTCAATGTGTTTGGCGGCAAGTCCATGCTTGTTCTCGAACTCCCTTTGGAAATTCTCCACGAGAAGAGGTATGTCTTCCTTCCGTGCACGCAGGGGCGGCAGATGGACGGGCACTACGGCCAATCGATAGTAGAGATCCTCTCGGAACTCACCGTCTGCCACCGCCGTCTCGAGATTCTTGTTCGTGGCCGCGACTACGCGCACATCCACTTTCTCAGTGTTGCTGCTCCCCACCTTCTCGAACTCAGCTTCCTGAAGGACGCGTAGCACCTTGGTTTGAGTTTTCAAACTCATATCGGCGACTTCATCCAAGAAGAGGGTGCCACCATCTGCCGCGCTGAATTTGCCTTCCCGGTCGCGATCGGCGCCGGTGTAGGCGCCCTTCAAGACGCCAAAAAGTTCACTCTCGATGAGTGTTTCCGGAATGGCCGCACAGTTTACTCTCACGAATGGTTTCTGCGCCCGATCGCTGGACTGATGAATGGCCCGTGCCACCAATTCCTTGCCCGTGCCGCTCTCGCCGGTTATGAGAACCCGGGCATGGCTGGGAGCTACGCGGGCGATTTGATCCCGAACCATTTGCAGCGCGTCGCTTTCACCGATGATTTCCCCTTCGCCTTCCAGACTTCGACGAAGATCGCGGTTTTCCCTCCGCAAATTCACGCGCTCCATCACTGCGTTGGTGGTGGTGAGAAGTCGCGACTTGCTGAAGCCCTTTTCCAGAAAATCCACCGCGCCCAGTTTCAGAGCTTCCACCGCCTTCTCCACCGTGGCGTGACCGGAGATCATCACCACTGCAAGATCTGGCCAGCTCTCGCGGATTTTTTCGAGTGTTTCGATGCCGTCCATTCCAGGCATCTGAATGTCCAGATAGACCAGGTCGAAGTCGCCATGTTTCTCAATCATGACCAAAGCCTGATCACCTGCGGAAACGCTGACCACTTGGTGACCCTCGCCCTCGTGGATCATCTCCATGCTGCGTCCGATATTTTTCTCGTCATCCACGACGAGGATGCGGCCCTTCATGATGGGTCCTCCATGGGAAGGCAAAGGCGAAAGCGTGCGCCCGGGCCTTCTTCAAGCCTTACCTCGCCGCCGTGGAGCAGCATAACGCTGCGAACGAGTGCCAAGCCAAGGCCCATGCCGCTTCCCTTGGTGGTAAAGTGGGGTTCGAAGATGCGCTCGCGAATTTCATCGGGAACACCGGGACCATTATCAGAAAATATCAATTCAGCATGGCCTTCCGAACTAACTCCGGTGGCGACGCGGATCTGCGCATTCGTCACGCCCTCCAGGGCAGAAATGGAATTCTCAAACAGATTGGAAAGCACGCGGCGCATCTGTTCCGAGTCGAATTCGAATTCGCGGAGTTCTTCCATCAGATCGAGCTGAACGGGAACCGAGCCGTAAAGATGTGCCTGGTCGCGGAGGAGTCCGTTGAGATCCGAAGGCAGCTTTTTCATTTCAGGCGTCCGTGCAAACTCGCTGAATTCTCGCGAAAGCATTCGCAGGCTTTCAACTTCCTCCTCGATAATGCGCCCCGATTCGGAGAGTAGGTTGCTGAACTTTTCGTCGTCGCCCTGGTAGCGATCTCGAAGTTCCTGTACGACCAAGGTAATTGGCGTCAGTGGATTCTTGATTTCGTGGGCAAGTCCGCGGGCCATCTCCCGCCAGGCCGCCATCTTCTGCAGATCGAGAAGGCGTCGCTGTTGGCCTTCAAGTTTCGCGGCCATGTCATTGAACGCGAGCACGAGCTTGCCGACTTCATCGCGTCCTCCCGGATCCAGACGCAAACTCCAGTCACCTGCGCCGATACGCTCACTGCCCTCAACCAAGACATCAAGACCGCGCGTGAGGCGACGACTCAACAGCCCCGCCAAGATCATGGAGAAGAGCAATAGCAGCAAATAGACCAGAAGAAATGGATAGAGAAAGCCGCGGCTCAGTCGCTCTCTTTCCAGATCAAGTCCAGCCTGCAGTTGTTGGGCATGAATGGTCGCGTCGAAGTCAGCGAGAAAATTCTCATCCAGTGTTTTTGAAGCGAGGAGATATCCACTTTCAAGTGTGAGTAACGAGGACATCCGTTTTCGAGATTCCGCGCGAAGTGTCAGCAGGGCTTCCCGATCCTGGGACTGCGAAAGAACATTCGCGACTTCCTGCAGAAGAGCCTCGGCTTCCTCCCCATGGAAATTTTTGGACCGTTCCCTAGGCACTCCGTATTCGTCAAGACGAATCCAATCAAACTCTCGAGGCAAATTCTTGCCGTTGGAATCCAGGAAAACGCGAAGCTCCGAGTTAAAAAGACGGGCCTCGCTACGAAGTAAGCGCCTGCCATTTTCCGCACCGGCATCCAAGCCCGCGCGCAATTCTTCGCTGAGCCCCAGTTCGAAACTCTTGTGTATCAATTGGCGCACGGCCCATGTGGCCGGCAGGGCCGGCAGCAGGGCCAGAAGTGCGCG
>JACNKJ010000192.1 GCA_014382085.1 bacterium | reverse complement strand
GAATGCGTAACGTCGCCCCCGATGACCGCTTATCTCGCCGCCCTCCGTACGTAGCTATTGGATCCGGTAGCTCACGATCCTGCGGGCCCTGCCTAGATTCTTCGCGGCCTCTTCCCAGTTTTCTTTCTCGAGGTTGTGTTGTCCTGCGAGAACGAATCGAGTGAGCCCTTCGTAGAGAAGAATCAAGAGATCCTGTGGGTCCGCATCCAGCACCTGGTTCTCCATGTAAGCCTGGCGAGCATCGCGGCCTTTATCCATGCCCCTCAACTCAAGAATGTCATTCATGCCGGTACGTCTCATTGGCTATGCTCCAGTTGACAATCCGCCCAACATGGACATGACCATGTTGTTCTGATTCTGCAATTGCGAGATGAGTGTTTCCATGTGCTGGAATTCGGCCAGGTAGCGTTCCTTCCGGGAAGCCAGGCGTTCGTCGAAGGCTTCGACCTGATCTTCGAAATCGGCGATGGTGGTTCGCATGTCCTCTTGCTTGCGCTCGAGAATGCCGTGAACCGGGTCGAGGAAGTTTTCAAGAGAGCGATAGAGTCCGTCGCTGACGCCACTGAAAACTTTCACGCGACCCTGATCTTCACCCTGCTCGGCTAGTTCCGCCGCGCTGATTTTAACAAGGATACTCAAGCCGTCTGTACGGCCGTTCTCCTCATCACCCACCAGATTCCGACCGGTGCCGGTAGCCGATTCGATGCTCCCGTTGACAAGGAAGTAGCCTTCTACATCCTGGCCATCGGTGGCGCTGCCGGTGTCCAGTCCGATGGAGGCGTAGATGCTGTTGGCAACGATCTCCATGGCTACGGTGCTGTTGGATCCCCAATTCTTACTTTTGATATCCAAATGCCCATTACCGCCGCCATCGTCCACCCAGCTTACGAGTACGTCATGTCCACCAAGATTTTCGTCTGCATTGAGTGCGGCTTGCATGGCAGTGGCCAATGCCGCACCACTCTCGAATGTTTGATCTTCCAGAGTGATGAGCTTGGACTCAACACCGTCGATGGTGAACTTGAAATTGTGGTTGCTCGCACCAATCACCAGGGGTGCTCCGGGAGTGGGCTCCACGAAAGATACGCCAGTGTATGCACCCCTGGCCGCAGCCTGGGTAATGCGAGTTTCATATCCCGCACCCCAACCTGTGGGTGTCACTCTGGGCCCGGCATGGGCGAAGGTGATGTCACCGTCGGTGGCTTCGCCGGTGGATGCGAGCAAGGAGATCACGTCGTCGAGATCGCCCTCCAGCGCCGCACGGAGCTTGGCGTCGTCGATGGAAAGGGTCCCGTCGGTGTTCAGGTTTCCCGAGACGGAGGTACCGATGCCGATCTGGCTCAGGTGCTCCAAATCACTGGTGATTCCCTCAACGGCCCGTCCCGCCGCCGTACGAATGCGACTGTCTATGTTCATAGCCGCACGATCGCCGATGAGGGGTCCCGCGGATTCCAGATCGGCGTTGTAGTCAAACTGGGCGTTCATGTACTCGATCATGTTGTTGTAGTTTTCAACGAAACCCTGGAAGCGGTCCATCAGGGTGTCCACGTCGTGCTTAACGTTGAGGGTGACCGTTTGATCCACGTCGGCGGCCAGCAGATTCAGAGTGACGCCATGGATGAGTCCGGAAATGGAATTGTCGCTGCTCACGATTTCCAGGGGATCGGATCCACCGCTGGAAGATCCGAAATGCAGCAGCGCGTCTTGAGCTGACTGAATGGTCGAGCTCTGGGTATCCACCGTCCAGTTGTCGGCGGCAACCAAAGTGCCGGCCGTGAAACTGAGCGTCATGCCCCCATGCACGGATACCGTATCGCCCGGCGTATAGTCGGCGGGAATGGTTACTGTACCGGTAAGGCCTTCGGTGTTTTCCCAGCCGATTGTGATTTCATCAGTGCCCAGGGTACCACCGGTTTCCACGGTGAATGTGAAAGTGTCGTCGATATTGCCGCTGTAGTTGCCGCCGCTTGTCACGGAGCTACTACCTGAGATGCCCCCCACCACGACCGCTTCCACATTACCGAAGATGAGATCCGATCCACCTGTGAGGTCGGTTTCCACACCAATAACATTAGCCGCCCCCGGATCGCTGCTGGTCATGATCAACTGCCAGGGCGTTTCGGTATCGCTGGTTTGAATGAGGCTGGCCGACACGCCCACCCCCGCTTCGTTCACCGCGTCCACGAATTCCTGGAGACTGTCTTCGCCCGACTCCAAGGTGACCTCGAGTACCTGATCGTCGCCGATGAGAATGCTCACGGTTCCCGATCCAAGGGAATCTTCAGGATCCACGAAGGCCTGACTGACGATCTGATGATTCTGGGCGATCTGCTGCACCGATAGACTGTAGGTTCCCGCGGCGGCGCCATCGCTCACCGTGGCCGAGATCAGGCTGTCATGGCTTACGCTGCCCACCATGTCGTCGAAATCGGTGCGGAGACGTAGGGAGTCAACTTGAGACTTAAGACTCAGCAGAGTCGATTCCAGGGCGTCATAGCTGGAAAGTTTGATCTGACTCTGCGCAATGCGCGATTCCATTAAATAGGCGGGGCGTCGCTCAACTTCCATGAGCTGATCGACGAGAGTCTGCCAGTCCATTCCACTGACAAGTCCTGAGATGGAACTCGATCCAACCATGATTCGCTCCTTTGAAATCTTCTCCCAGGTCCAAGGCGGGCCTCACTCCGATATCGGTCGATTCGGGCTACTTCTTGAGTCCTTTCCATGGAAAGATCCCCCCTCCTGGGGAGGGGGGATCTTCATGATTACCTATAATGTCCTGGTTATTGCTTAGTCCTCTAGCCAAGGAGCTGAAGGACGATATTCGGAGTGGCATTGGCGTGAGACAACATGGCGGAGGCGGACTGAACGAGAATCTGTCCCCGCGTGAAGCTCGCGACCTCGGCCGCCATATCCGTGTCGCGGATTACCGATTCCGCGGCCACGAGATTCTCCTGCGCGATTCGGAGGTTGCTCAGGCCGCTTTCCAGCGTGTTGCCCTGGAAGGCGCCCAAATCACCGCGCACGCCGTTTACATCTTCGATAGCCTTGTCGATGATCGCGATGGCATCGCTCGCTTTTTCAGAACTGAGCAGCGAGATCTCGGCCAGACTCTTGAATTGGTTGGCTCCGTCAAATCGTGCATCCAAGCCCGTACCCAGACGTCGGGTGGACATGTCGGCCATGGATACGTTTGCCGTTTGTCCCGAATTAGCGCCGAGCTGGAAGGTCAAAGACTGATTTGACACCTGAACCGTAGCGATATCTGCTCCCGCAATACCACTGTAATAAACGCGCAGACCATTGGCCGGGCTAAAGGAGCGACCGGTCAGAACGGCCCCCACCCCATTCGCCTGATAGGTGGTTCCATCGTAGGTGAAGGTTCCGGCAATATCCACGCCCGTGTCAGTGCTTGTGCCATCAGATTGGAATCCACTCATTGATCCATCAGCAGCAAAGGCCAGATCGGAGTAAATTGTGTAGTCCTGAGACGCGCCGTATTCAGCACTTGTAGCTGTAATGTCTGTACCATCAGTCGTTGCCACCAACCCAGTGATATCGCTGTAGTAGTTGATCTTGTCCACTACCGTTTGAGCATTATCACCTGCGGCGAGATCGACTGTTACTGTCATGCCTGTCGTGTTGTTTACGACGGTTAGCATTTCATCTGTGGTTAACATAACCGAAGCTGTGGCTCCATTCGAAATGGTAGCCTTCTCAGCAGGTGTCACGACATCCACCGTGTATTCGCCGGATTCGGTCAGCTCGTTGGCTCCCATGAATTCGGCGTCACCGGTGATAATGGTACCCGTGGTGCCACCTGTGCCGTTGAGCAACTTTTTGGTGGCGTACTGGGTGTTTTCTGCAATCTGCGTAAGGGTGCTGAGCGCGTTCTCGATCTCCGCCTGATCAGCGGCGAGGTCCGCGGAACTCACAGCTCCTTCATTGGCCGCGTGCAGGGCCAGCTCACGCATGCTGTTGAGCAGTGCATGAACCTCGGTGAGTGCTCCCTCTGCGGTCTGAACCATGGTCACAGCCAGTTCGCTGTTTTCGATGGCCTGGTTCAATCCCGTGATCTGAGCCCTCATGTTTTCGGAAATCACCAGACCTGCGGGGTCATCGCCGGCCGTGTTGATCTTCAGCCCCGAACTCAGTCTCTCCAAAGACCGACTCATCTCGAAGTCGTTGCGCGACAAGATTCTTTTAGCGTTGATCGCGGAGATGTTGTGGTTGGTCCTGAATGACATTGAAAGCTTCTCCTCAGTTTTCCTCCCCAGGCGGATTCCCTGGTAATCTCACCCCCATGGCCTCCGTGCCTTTAGGATGTATTAGGTATCGGTTGTTTCTCTTGTTACTTTTTGGGTATTC
>JACNKJ010000305.1 GCA_014382085.1 bacterium | reverse complement strand
GGCATATGTCCTGTTGTTTTTTTTTTGAGGGTTGGGAAACCCGTTTGGCCCGGCAGCCCCACAAGCCCGCCGGCGCCCCCGTCATCTCCCGAATTATCTATTTTCAGGGTCCAATCGTAGCTCCACAGGACTTCGTTAGTCTTTGTCGATTGCAAAGAATACTCAATGGACACGACTACATGACCCGCCAGCACTTTGAATGACTTATCCCACTTCTTGACTTTCGTCCAGAGGACTGCATCCGCACCGAAATATTCAGCGAACTTCGTTAGGGCACTTTCGTCTAGTAATTCTGAATCATATGCTCCTTCCGATTTCAATATCTCGCAGACCACTTCAATTGGAATGACGTAGTAGCCCATCTCTGCCACCGGCTGCAAAAGTGTACATTGGAAGTATTCTTTTGCTTCTGGCGAAGTCGATTCATTCATGGGGGGCAACACAAGCACTGTTTGAGGATGTTCCGTATACATTTCAGGAAACAGATTCAGTTTTGATTCCTTCGTTGGGGCGCAGCCCATGAGGACCAATGCCGCAATAGCAATCAACAGAAAATTGCTAGTGGTTCTATTCATCACTGGACCCTCCCTTTTGCACACCTTCACCACTTTTTGAGACAAGGAACGACACGAAGGGCTTGGATTCCGGATAGAGTTGTGACTCTCTATTGAAATACTCCAGTGCCTTCTCCTTCTCACCACTCATGAGCAAGTAGAATCCGTACTCGCAGCAGATGCCTGGAGGAATTCTCTTCCCAAGCTCCTCGGATTTTTGGATTAGGGTTTGTAGTTCGGTCATATGCTCAAGAATGCTCTCATCCGTTGCATCCTTCTTAGTGTCATAAAGCGTGCTGGAATAGTCTCCCCAGTAGTAGATCTGTTTTTGAGGTACACACCCAGATGCGAAAACTACGAGCAGTACCGTGATCGATAAGAATCCTATTTTCATGGCAAGCTCACCTCATTTGTCATGTCAGCACTAAACTGAAGGATCTTCTCAACAATGATCGCATCATCGCGATAGACTCTGACAACATGCCTGCCCGGAGTCACCGTGAACTGTGTCTCTTCACAGAGTCCGACGATTGCAATTTTGGCATGCTCATCGATCTTGAAGCTCACTCCTTCGCAGTCTCCTCTAAATTGCAATACAGCCATTCCACTCTTACCTGCTGCCCCCTGGTGCGTTACTGCGCAAGCACTTAGCAGCAATACCAGCAGGACCAGTAAAAGGTTATTTATCTGCCGCATTACTGTACCCCCAATCCAACTTTTGTGCTCGGTTCTTGAATATAGAAGTCGACGACATCACCAGAAATAGCTCCACTAGCTAAAGCGCAAATTGAGATTTCATCCATCGGGTTGTTTCCCGTCATAGATACAACTTCAAGCTTGGCGACAGGTGTTCCCTCCAACTCGATCTTCAAACCTGTTTGTGGATTGGTGACAGTTTTGCCTCTCTTGAAAACAGTGAACCTGTCGCCAATGGAAATTCCCTGGGAGGCTCCACCTGACATGATTATCGTATCGCCATCAATATCGAGGACATAGGATCGCCACGGATCATGAAGAAGATTGTTTACGATATTGTTTACCAGCTGACTAATCGCCGCCTCGATAGCTTTGTCATTCAAAGAGGAATCGTAACCAGCGCTCGAACCAGCACCGAAGGTTGTTCCCGTTTCGATGAAAGCCTCGCCAGCGCCTTCATCGCCGTATACAACTTGGCCAGTAGAGACTTTTACCAGTCGCACGAAGATTTTTGCAAAAGCTGTCTGTTTCTTTGTTCGAGAGAAAACCCCGGTATCCCCTGTGACTTGTCTCCCAAACTCAGAAACGGAACCAACGATAAGATAGTCCGCGGGAATCGTCAGATTTTGGAATTCTACGTCGGTGGAGATGGAGGCGAAATCGCTTTCGAACAGAATGAACTTGTTGGTTTGCGTTAGCTTGGTAGTCAGGATGTCCGAGGCTTGTTGACCCAACATGTCATCGCCTGAAAAAATTCCTTTGCCATATTTAGTCTCATTGCTGAAGCGAGCTATCGCAACTTTTCGCTTCAGGAACCGACCTGAACTTTCTTGTTCTAGGACCGCACTCGTTTGTATTTCACCTGTAGTGGCAGTCTGCGTTTGGGGTGCATTAACCTTGGCACATCCAAGTTGAAGCACAATTAGAAAAACTGCACCAAAAATGAGTAAGATTCTCATTGCCTCTCTCCTTTGAATGGTGGCCATTCATTTGGTTGAGAGTGAAATTGAACGCAAGGCACTTGATTACTAAGATTCAATCTCACTCATATTGTCTTAGTTGCCGGCGACTCGTCAAGTCGCTGCGGGTAGTATTATTCATATGATTTATGGTATAATTAAAACGAATAAGCATTCCCCAATTTCTCCCTCTAGGCTTCTGCCAGAAATATCTACCCGGGGTCACATATTTTAAACCACTCCCGTGTCAGGATTTCTTGAACATCCGAGGACCTGTGGTTAATCTCAATCTTCACTTCCACTTCCAGAGGTCGCCATGAAGAAGCTCGCCCTTCTCCTACTTGCCGCGCTATTCCTATCCCAGGCCGCCATCGCCGAGGAAGCCGTCTACCCGCGGCACCCGGCGCTGAGCCCCGACGGCTCCTCGCTGGCCTTCGACTGGCGCGGCGACGTCTGGACCGTGGCCCGCACAGGCGGCCGCGCCATGCGCATCACGGCCCACGACGCCCATGACGGCTTCGCCCACTGGTCGCCAGACGGCAGCCGCATCGCATTCATGAGCCGGCGCCACGGCAACTGGGACATCTTCGTCATGGACCTCGCCGACCTCACGCCGAGGCGACTCACGCATCATAGCGGCGACGATCAGATCAGCTGCTGGTCGCCCGACGGATCCACCCTCTACTTCGACAGCAATCGGCGCTCACGCCGCAGCCAGCTCTTCGCGGTGAGCGCCGAAGGCGGCCGCCCCTGGCGCGTCATCGGCGACGACGCCTACAACGCGGAAATCAGCCCCGACGTAAAATGGATCGCCTACCAACGCGGCTTCACCAACTGGTGGCGCAAGCACTACCGCGGATGGGCCAGCCGCGACATCTGGGTGCGCGCCCTTGAAGGCGGCGAAAGCTTCCATGTGGTCAGCTGGAACGGCGACGACAACACGCCTCATTGGTCGGCCGACGGCGAAGCGCTCATCTTCCAAAGCGAACGCGGCGACGGCGTGCCCAACCTCTGGCGCCAGGACATCCTCTTCGACGATGAAACGGTGGCGCCCTTCGGAAAGGCCGTGCAGCTGACCCATCTCGCTGAAGACGGCATCCAGTATCTCGACCTCTCCCGCGACGGCGCTTGGGCCGCCTTCGAATGGAAGGGATTCCTTTACAGTGTGCCCACAAGGGGCGGCGAGCCTGAGAAGATATTCATCGACGTGCCCGGCGACCTCAAGGCCAACGCACTCACCCGCGAGCGCTTGAGCCGCGGCGCCACCGAGTACGCCTTCTCCCCCGGCGAGAAACAGGTGGCCTTCGTGTTGCAGGGAGAAATCTACTGCGCGCTCATCGATGACGAAGGCGAACTGGAAGACGCCATTCGCATCACCGACACCAACGCGCGGGAAAAGGATCTGGCCTGGCTGGACGAAGAAACCTTGCTCTTCGTGAGCGACCGCCACGGCGGCGACGATATTTTCCAGGTGAAGAGCAACGATCCGGACGAGCCCCTGCTGGGCAAGAGCCGCAAGCGCAGCACCGCACGCCTCACCGGACATGAGGAAACCGAGCGCGCGCCCCAGCCATCGCCCGACGGCGAAACCATCCTTTATAAGCGCGACATCGGACACCTGTGGACCATGGCTCCCGACGGCAGCGCGCAGACCGCACTCGTCACCGAGGGACGCATCCTTCACAGCGATTGGTCGCCCGATTCCCGATACGTGGCTTACTCGCGCACGACCCTGGGCTCGGCCGAGGATATTTTCGTACACGAGATCGACGGCGGCAGCACGGTGAATGTGTCGACCCATCCCAACGACGACTTCCATCCCCTTTGGACGGTCGACGGCAAGCGCCTCGCATGGGCCAGCCGCGACGACGATGGGGACTATCAGATCAAGTTCCTCTGGCTGACCCGTGAAGAAGCGGACAAATCAGAACGAGAACGGGAACGGGAACTTGAACAGAAAGACAAAGACAAAGACGAAGAAGACAGCGAAGAAGAAGAGCCGAACGTGGAGGTGAAGATCGACTGGGAGGGCATTCCCGATCGCGTGGTCACGGTCACCACCCTGCGCGGCTACTACTGGGACTACGACCAGAGCCCCGATGGCAAACACTACGCCATCGAATCCCAGGGTCTGGACGGCACCGACCTCTGGGCCATCGCCTGGGACGGCGACA
>JACNKJ010000304.1 GCA_014382085.1 bacterium | reverse complement strand
TTCAAAACGATGTTTATCAGGCAGGAAGTCGCATCACGAAGCAGGAGCCGTGTCCTTCGATGCTATCGAGCAGATAGAGGCGGCCACCGTGGTACTCTTCCACGATGCGGCGGCTGAGGGTGAGGCCCAGGCCCCAGCCTCCCATGCGCGAGCTGAATCCGGGCCGGAAAATCTTCCGTCGCTCCGATGGGGGGATACCTCGGCCATTGTCGCGAACATGTAGTTCCACACCGGCTTCGGTGGCGTTGTAGCGCAGATCCACAGTGATCTGACCCTGCTCCTTGTCCAGTGAATCTAGGGCGTTTTTGATCAGATTCTCCACGACCCACTCAAGCAACTCGGGGTGATGAGGCGTGAGTGGCACTTCATCATAGTGATCGCGGATCTCCACCTGCACGCGCAGCTGGGGCAAGCGGCTGCGGAAATAATCCACCGTGCTGCGAATCACCGGGCGCAGATCTCCGTGCTTCAGCTGCGGCGCACCGCCCATACTATTAAAGCGATCGGAGACTTTCTGGAGGCGATCCAGATCCAGGGTCATCTCTTCCAGCGACTCCCTCACCGGGCGCAGCCACTCTTCCTCGCGCTCATCCAGGCGCACCTGGCTTAGCTGGATCCAGCCCAGCAGGCTGGTGAGGGGTGTGCCCATCTGATGGGCCGTCTCCTTGGCCAGACCCACCCAAATGCTCTCCTGCTCGAAGCGCTTCACCATGAACCAACCCAAGGTGCCCACGACGAGGAAGACCAGAAAAATCAGAAGCTGCACCGTGATGCCCCGGCCCAGGCGCCCGGCCAGGCTGCTTTCGCCATAGCAGACATAGCCCTGCACTGTCCGAGTTTCGCTGCCGGGCAGGAAGTAGTGGACCATCTTCCCCTCACGACGAAATTCCCGCGCGTATTCAATGAGCGCCCCAATTTTTTCGTCTGGAGGGTCGTCCACGCGAATGATTCGCAGGGCATCGAAATCGTAGCTCTCATCGAAGGGGACGTCGGGCACGCCATTCCAAAATAGGGGGCGGCCCTTCACGTCGGTGATGATCATGGGGAAGGGCATTTCCTCGGCGATCTCGTCGAGGAGTTCGCGCAGGCGGTGGTAGAAGCGTTCGTCTTCCTCCACGCCGAGCACCAGGGCCACCATGCGGCTGACGGCCTGGGCGCTGAAATTGGATTCGTTTCGCGCGGATTCGGTGAGCCCCCGCACATAGAGTACCGCAGCCAAAAGCAAGGCGATGCTGCCCACCAGAAAGTAGGCGCGCAGCAGAAGCCGGACACGTTCGCCCGAAGTGAATCCGCCTCGTTTTAGCAGCTCAGTCCTCCTTGCCGATGAATTCTTGACCGCCCATGTAGGGACGCAGGATCTCGGGGATTTTTACGCGACCCAAGGGCGTGAGCCCTGTTTCCAAAAGCGCCGCCACCAGACGAGCAAGAGCTACGCCGCTGCCGTTCAGAGTGTGAACGAACTGGGGCTTTTCGCGCTCGCCCGGGCGGAAGCGGATACCGGCCCGCCTCGCCTGGAAATCTCCGAAATTGCTGACACTGGATACCTCCAGCCATCGCCCCACGCCGGGCGACCAGATTTCCAGGTCGTAACACTTGGCCGCGGCAAAGGAGAGATCGCCCGAGGCCAGAAGCATCACGCGGTAAGGCAGTTCCAGTGCCTGCAGGACCTTCTCCGCCTGGGCCAGCAAGCTCTCATGTTCCTCTTCGCTGGTTTCCGGCCTCACGAACTTCACCATTTCCACCTTGTCGAATTGGTGAACGCGCAGAAGCCCGCGTGTGTCCTTGCCGTGAGCGCCGGCCTCACGCCGGAAACAGGGCGTATAGGCTGTGTAGTAGCGGGGAAGATCTGTGGGCCCCAAAATCTCACCGGCGAACATATTGGTGACCGGCACCTCCGAAGTGGGAATGAGCCAGAGATCGTCGGTGCTGCAGTGGTACATATCGTCAATGAGCTTTGGCAACTGTCCCGTACCCGTGGCGCTCTCGCTGTTGACCAGCAGAGGTGGAATCAGCTCGGTAAAGCCGGCCTCACGATGAAGGTCGAGCATGAAGTTGATGAGAGCACGCTGAAAGCGCGCGCCTTCGCCGGTAAGCAGGGGGAATCCACTGCCGGCCACCTTGGCGCCGCGGGCGAGATCTAGCAGGCCCAACTCTTCGCCGATGTCCCAGTGAGGCTTGATCTCGAATTCGGGCTTGCTAACCGGCTCGCCCCATTCGCGGATGAGAAGATTGTCTTGCTCGCCGCCGCGGGGCACGTCGTCTGCGGGAATATTGGGAAAGTTCAGCTGCAGTTCGCGCAACTGTTCTTCCAGCTCCGACTGCTGCTGCTCCAATTCCTTGGTGCGCTGACTAAGCTCGCGGGTCTTGGCGATGGCGCTAGAAGCATCCTCGCCTGATTTCTTCATCTCGTTGATGGCGGCGCTGGCGCGATTGCGCTCGGCCTGCAACTCTTCCACCTGGGCGATAAGACTCAGGTGTTGTTTGTCCATTTCGAGAAATGCGTCCAGGTCGGCGCTCTCGCGTTTATCGACGATGGCCTGGCGAAGTGTTTCGCTTTCCTGGCGGATGAATTTGCGATCGAGCATGCTCGGCGCCTCCGGATGATGCTAGATGTTTGAGGTGATTCAAACTAGCACCGGGCTGCCGCCCTGCCAAGGGAGATCCGGTGATCAGCTCTCGTCGGTGTCCACAGAGAGAAGCCCGCCCTCGCCCAGGCGGAGGGATAGCTCGATGGCCAGCTTCAAGCCCAACTCCTCGGCGAACTGGCTGGGTCCCCGTACGGAATCGCGCACGGATCGATGGGTTTCCGGATTGGCCAGAAAGGCCTCGATGATGATCTCCGTGGAATCCACGGCCGCCAGTACGGCAAGCGGCGCATCCGGATTGTCGGCCAGTTGAGACAGGAAGGCTCTTTCGGCGGTGGTCTCCAAGCGGCTGGTTGCATCGCCCAGGAATTCGAGAATGGCATTCCATTTGCGCGAAGAACGCAGGGCTAAAATACCCAGGCAACCCTGACCGGGGCCGGGCAGAAGAATGTCGCCCATGATCATTTCGGTTACTCGGCTTTGCAGATCCAGGCGCTCCAGGCTGGCCGCACTCAGAATGATGCCCGCCAGGTTGCGGCTTTCCATCTGCTGAAGCCGACTGTCCACCGAACCCTTTAACTCCACGAAACGCAGATCGGGACGGAAGAGCCCCAGCTGCTCACTCTGGCGAACATGACTTACGCCTAAAGACGCAGTGTCGGGAAGCTCGTCCAGGAAAGGACAGTCGCAGTTGGATACCAATGCGTCGAAGGGAGTCATACGCTCGGTGACGGCCTTGAGCTCGATCTTCTCGGGCAGGGCCACGGGGATTTCCTTGAGCAGATGCAGAATCAGATCCACCTGCTTATCCAGCAGGGCATTCTCCAAGTCTCGGATATTTTCTTCGGGATCTTCGGATTTGCCTTTGATCTCAGCCTCGATGGCCAGGATCTCCGGCTTGATGTCGGGGAATTCCTGCGCGATCTGCTCGGCCATTTGTTCGGCGGCCAATTGCATGAGACGAGTTTTGCGGATACCGATTCGTAGTTTGCCCATGAGCCGCATCTTAGGGCTCAGGCGCGCGATCGGTCAAGCGGAAGGGCGGAGGCCGCGGAACGCTTAGGCGTCCACGGCCTTTCGTCCGAATGAATCGTAGGCGATGCCCAACTCTTCCATCTGTTCGGGACGGTAGATGTTCCGGCAGTCCACCACACGCGGATGCGCGAGCTGGGAAGCGATCTTTTTCATGTCCAGCAGACGGAACTCGCTCCACTCGGTGGCGAGGATGAGCCCATCGGCGCCGGTGACGCAATCGTCCACGCACGAGGCCAATTCCAGATTGGGCATGGCTCGCTGCGCGTTATCGCCGGCCACAGGATCGTAGGCGACCACTTCAGCACCTTCGTCCCAGAGTTGCTGGATGATCTTAAGCGAAGAGGCTTCGCGAACATCATCGGTATTGGGCTTGAAGCTGAGCCCCAGCACTGCAATGCGAAGACCCGATAGCTCGCCACCGCAGAGGCGACGCAGTTTTCCCACGGCGCGGCTGCTCTGGCGCTCGTTGGCGCCGATGGTGGACTTCACCAAACTCATGTCCACGCCGTAGCTATCGCCCATCTTCACCAAGGCGATGGTGTCCTTGGGAAAGCAGGAACCTCCGAAGCCCGTGCCCGCGTGCAGAAATTTCGCCCCGATGCGCGTGTCCATTCCCATGCCGCGTGCCACGACCTGCACGTCGGCGCCCACTTTTTCGCAAAGCTCGGCCACCTCATTGATGAAGGAAACCTTGGTGGCCAGGAAAGCGTTGCTGGCGTACTTCACCATTTCCGCGCTCTCGAGAGTGGTGGAGAGCACGGGCGTACCGTCGGCAT
>JACNKJ010000388.1 GCA_014382085.1 bacterium | reverse complement strand
GTCCTAAAACTCATGACTTTCGTGTACTACAAGTACGATGCACCCTCATACCGTCAAGTAGAGTCCGCGTGGTTTGCCGTATTAACTCATCCACGTCAATTTCGGTCAGAATCTGTCCCTCGATGATCAGTGAGGCCAAACCGTGTACTGAGCTCCATGCGACGAAAGCCATCATTCGAGGGTCCTGCCGCTTGATTCCGCCACTCTTTTGGTGAGCTCGTATGACGAGAACCAGGTGGTCGAAAATGGCGTTGGCGGCTTCCCGCAGCACGGGAAGATCCTGTCTGGAAAGCGCTTCCTTGCCGTACATCAGACGATACTGGGCCGGATTCTCAATAGCAAAACGTACATATTCCTCGCCCAATCGCCGGACCCGTTCCACACTGGAACGGGGGGCGGCTGCATCCATGGCCTGCATGCGATCCCTAAGCCCTTCGAAACCGGAAGCCGCCACCGCCACAAGAAGGTCCGACTTCTTTGGGAAGTGGCGATAGGGTGCGGCCCGCGATACGCCGAGCCTCCCGCTGATGTCCCGCATGGTTAGGCTTTCGACGCCGCCATCTGCAATCATATCAACGGCTTCGCCTATCAGTGCCGCTCGGAGATCGCCATGGTGGTATTTGCTCTTATTGTCTCTCATTCCTGAGAACTAGCAAATTATGTTGACACTGTCAACACCTCGGGTTATGTTGACAGTGTCAACACTCGGGTAGGGCATTCGCCTTTTCCGGTAGAGAAAGGAATCGCAATGAAGTCGACCCTAATATTAGCTTTGCTTCTGCTGATTTCGTCTCAGGCCGTGGAAGCTCAATCTTTAGACCTGGCCTACAAAGATTATGGACTGAGCTTCGGGAACTCGAAAAAATTCACTGGCCTGCGAATCAACCTCGTAGATAGAGACGTCGAGCGCATCACCGGTCTGAATTTGACCTTCTGGAACCCTGGGAATAATCCCACCGCGGTTTACAATGGAATGACCTTAGCCCTTATCGGGACCAAATCCCAGCACATCGACGGCATCGCCCTTAGTGGAATTGGAGTGACTGCCACCGAGAAAATTCGAGGCATCGCCGCCGGGACCCTTGGTGTCGGCGCTCGCAATTTCACGGGCCTCGCCTTGGGCTTGATCATGGTGGATGTCCAGGAGCACTTTCGGGGAGTAAACATCAGTGGTGGATGGACTCTCACAAGCAATAGGCTCGATGGACTCGCCTTCAGCCCGGGAGTTACCATGGCCAAGCAGGTGAGGGGCGTGGCGATTGCCGGTCTCTTCGCCGGTGGGGAACAAAGTTTGACGGGATTAGCTCTCGGTGGCTGCGGTGTCTTCTCCACACGACTTCGTGGCCTAGCCATTGCCGGCTTCGGAGCTGGAGGGGAGTGTGTGGATGGAGTTGTCATCACACTCGGTGGAATCGGTGGAAAGCAACTGAATGGAATTATGCTGGCCGGCTTGGGCTTGGGAGCGAGCGAACACATTCGAGGACTGGCAATTGGAGGGATTCTATCCTTTGCTCCCGAAGTCACAGGCCTGACCATTGGGGCCATGAACGGCCTTTACATCGATCGAATTGACTTGGAAGATTTTCTTCATTTCAAACTGGCGAATGAAAAGTACACCGGTCTGTCCATCGGCTTGGTGAACTACTCGAAGAATCTCAATGGCGTGCAACTGGGCCTTCTGAATTACGCCGCCAATAATCCCAAATGGCTACGACTTCTGCCCTTGCTGAACGTGCACCTCTAAGTCCCAGTTCTACGAAAAATGGAGGACTAATATGGCAAACACAGGACGAACTAATAACGGTCTGAGGACGATATTCTCTTTCTTCCTGGGCCTCATGCTGACTGCATTTATCGGAGTGGGGGTCTATACCTTTCACCCACCGCCGGAGCAACATGAAAAGGAGATCCGGAATCTGAATCAGGCTGAGCAGGCCATTCGAGATTCCGGCTCACCTGAAGGTTTGTCGGAAGAGCAGCGGAACGAAATTGCGGTACTCAATCAAAGGCAGAATCAATTGAACGATGCGTCTGATGAAGCCCTGGAGCCCTGGGGGCGAAGCACGAGCATTATTCTAATTGTCTTCGCAACCCTCACGATGATCATTTCCCTGGTCCGTGCCCATCAACTACCGGTGATCAGCAATGGTCTGCTTCTCGGCGGGTTGTTTTCCATGCTCTATGGAATTGCTTGGATCATCGCAACGGACACATCGGTCACCCGGTTCTTGGTTATGAGTGCCGCGCTGCTTATCACCTTGGGCCTCGGATATGTTCGGTTTGTTCGTCAGGGTAACAGCTCGAGGGGAGACCTGGCTCAAGATAGACTCGAGGCCCCGGAAAGCACCGATATGGAGCGCCGTATCCAAGCTCTCGAGACGCGTTTGGCCGAGGCGGCGCTGGCTTTGGGTCATAATCGCTAAGAAAATCGCTCGGCTAGATGGTTTTCCTCCAGCCTCCTAGTGCCCACTCGGTGAGTTTGCCGGGTGGGCAAATCTTTGAATTCTAAACAAATAGACTTGATTCGGTAACCGAACATAGTGTAAAATCTACACTCGCAATCATAGGTGGGCATGGCCATCAAAAGGGAGAGATCTCGTGACCGGCATGGGAATCAATGCGTGGACGAAGGTAATTGCTTTAGGACTCCTGTTCGTAGCGGCATTGGGCACTCGCGCTGAGTCCGACATGTCGCTTGTCTGGTCCGATGAATTCGAGGGCACGAGCCTGAACAGCGCGGACTGGACTATGGACGTGGGCGACGGTTGTCCCGATCTTTGCGGTTGGGGAAATGAGGAACTCGAGTACTACCGGCCTGAGAACGTGTCGGTGGTTGACGGCAATCTGATCCTCACAGCCCGCGAAGAATACTACGGCGGCAGGTACTTTACCTCCGGCAAGGTTCACACGAGGGACAAACAGTCCTTCCTCTACGGAAGAATTGAAACGCGCGCCAAGATCCCCACGGGCGGCGGCATGTGGCCAGCATTCTGGATGATGCCTCAGGACGACGCCTACGGCGGCTGGGCCTCCAGTGGCGAAATCGACATCATGGAATCCGCCAACACGACGGACTTCATCAATGGAACCATCCACTACGGTGGAAGCTGGCCGGCCAACAATTCTTCCAGCGGCAGTTATTCCGCGGGGGGAGTTAATTTCGCCGACGACTTTCACGTTTACGCCATTGAATGGGAGCCCGAGCAGATTCGCTGGTATGTGGACGATCTCCTCTACTCCACTAAATACAGCTGGCAGTGGTACTCGGATGGCGCTCCGGGCAACCCGCTTGCGCCCTTTGACCAAGACTTCTACATCATCCTGAACGCTGCGGTGGGTGGTCTTTACACGGGCTGTACCTATCCCGGTTGCATCAGCGCGGACCTGCCCCAGGAGTACATCATCGACTATGTTCGGGTGTATCAGGAAACTTCAAACCAATCGCCCACGATCGCCATCACCGCACCGCTTGAAGGTGACTATCCCCCGGCGGGAGACATCCTGATCAGCGCCACGGCTTCGGATGCTGATGGCAGCGTGACCAAGGTTGAGTTTTTCGACGGATCGAACTATTTGGGCGAGGACGATTCGGAGCCCTACAGTTTCCTTTGGACTTCCGTTCCCGATGGTTGCTACTCCCTCGTGGCGAAGGCCACGGACGATGGCGGCGCTTTCGGCACGGACAGTTCAGACATCACAGTAGGCAGTGGTTGCGGACAAGTGCCTTTCTTGGGAAGTCCCTTCGTTTTGCCTACGAAAATCGAAGCGGAAGATTTCGACATCGGCGGCGAGGGCATTGCCTACCACGACGCCTATCCGGGTAACGAGGGCGGCCAATACAGGCTGAGCGAAGACGTGGACATCCAAAGCTGCAGCGATACCGGCGGCGGATACAATCCGGGATGGATCCTCGAAGGTGAATAGCTGGAGTACACCCTGGATGTTCCTGTCGCTGGTGAGTATCCCATAGAAATACGCGTGGCCTCGCAGTCTTTGGGCGGGGTCTTCCATCTGTCATTCGACGGTGTCGACAAGACCGGCGATATCGTCGTGCCGGTGACGGGCGGTTGGCAGACTTGGGAAACCATTACGGCTAGCGCAACGCTCGATGCCGGCTTCCAAGTTATGAAATTTGTGCCTACGGACGAGGGCTACAATGTGAACTACTTCGAATTCCTGGAGCCGGTTCTTGTAAGCAGCCCCGATCTGCCCACAGCCGGCTATGCCCTGCACCCCTGTTTCCCGAATCCTTTCAATCCCAGAACGACCATCAGCTTCGACCTTCCCGAAACAGCTACTGTGAATTTGGCGGTCTATGATGTTGCCGGTAGGCTCGTGAAGAGTTTGGTCGAATGGGAAACAATGGAAGCCGGTCGTCGCGAAGTTGTCTGGGATGGCAGCGA
>JACNKJ010000303.1 GCA_014382085.1 bacterium | reverse complement strand
GGGGAAGCCCACCCCCGGCTGGGCGCCGGAATCCCGCGAATAGACCATGGCAAGGCCATGCCCGTGATTCGCAAGATGCGAGCCATCTGGGGCGTCATGCGGCCGGACTATCAGGAAGAAATGGGCGATCGACACGAGCACCAAGAGGCTACAGCCCTGATGCAGGGACAGGTTGTCAAAAAGATCGAAGAAATGGGCGGCAATTAGCCGCCGTTTGACAGGAGTCAGGCGGGAACCTACTCTGTTTCGTTCTCGCGAGCTCATCCCATGGAGGCTACATGCAACGCGCCATCTGGATTTTCGCCTTGGCAGTTTTCTGCCTGGCTCCCGCCGCAATGTCCACGTCCGTGACATTCTATATGTCGGCTCCGGGCGCAGGTCAGGTCTACCTGGCCGGCACCTTCAACGGCTGGAGCGCCAACACTGAACTAATGGCCGATGAAGATGGTGACGGTGTGTTCAGCATCACCCTCGACATTGATCCCGGCGAACACATGTACAAGTTCGTCATCGACAGCGTTTGGAAAGAGGATCCCCACGCGGCCGATTACACCGACGACGGCCATGGTGGACGCAACGGCCTCGTCAAGGTGACAGGCGACAGCATGGAAGTGGGGCAGAAGACGGCCTCCGAAAAACCCGCCGCGAAGAAGAAGCCCAAGCAACTTCTCCCCGTTGGCAGAACAGGTGTGACGATCAGCTTCCAGCCCAAAATCGGCGGAGTGAACGACGTCTTCGTCGCGGGTTCTTTCAACGACTGGACCGCCGACAAGGCCCGCATGACCGACCCCGACGGCGATGGCGTATACGAAATTACTCTCGCTTTGGATAAGGGCGAGTATCACTACAAATTCGTGGTGGACGGCAACTGGATGGCCGACGAAAACGCGGAAGATTTCGTGGACGACGGCTTCGGTGGACAGAACTCCGTCCTGCGCGTGGGGACCCGCTTAGACGAGGGCATGAAAATGCGTCGCGTACCCTTCATCTTCAAAACAGACAAGGACTACGGTGCGGTCTACTTGGCCGGCACCTTCAACGACTGGAACCCCGGGAAAACTCTCATGGAAAAGGGCGAAGGCAAGTGGGCCTTCACCATGCTTCTGCCTCCCGGTGAGCACGCCTACAAATTCGTGGCCGACGGCAATTGGATTGCTGACCGCGAGGGTGCCGACAGCTTCATCGATGACGGCCACGGTGGCGAGAACAGCGTCATTCAGGTGGACGGACGCTTCGAAGGCGTGGATCGCAAGGTTGGCGACGGCAAGATCGAAGAGGGCGCCATTCGCTTCAGCCCGGAATTCCCCGACCTGAACCGCTCGGATCCTTCCATCATCGAAGTGAATTTCCGCACGGCGGCAGGCGACGTGGAGTCGGTGGACATCATCGTGGACGGCAAGACCAAGGCCATGCGCAAAGCTGCCTCCGACGCCGCTGAAGATTTGTGGCGCGCCGAGGTCCCTGTGCTCGACGATAATGTCTCCCTCGCTATGAGTTTTCTGATTCACGATGGCGACAAGACCACGGTCTACGGTTTTCAGGGCATCGACGGCGGACCCATCCGCGTTCGTCCCGGCCGCCTGGAAACATTCTATACACCGGCTTGGGTAGCCGACGGCATTTTCTATCAGATTTTTCCCGATCGTTTCTTCAACGGGGACAAGAGCAACGATCCCGACTTCAGCGAAGAATTCTACAAGGGAATCAACAAGCTTCCCAGCAGCGGAAAAACCAATGACGAATACTTCCACTTGGAAGAAAACTGGAACGACTACCGCGGCCTTACCCGCAGCCGCTTCCGCACCGACGGCAAGCCCGACTACTACAGCTTCTACGGCGGCGATATGGAAGGTGTGCGCCAGAAACTGGACTACTTAGTCGACCTGGGTGTGAGCATCATCTACTTCAATCCGGTGACGCTGGGTAAGAGTAATCACAAGTACGATGCCGGCGACTACATGACCCTCGATCCGCATTTCGGCTCGAAGGAAGATTGGAAACGCTTTATTGCCGAGGTGCATGACAAGGGAATTCGCGTGGTGGTGGAGGCCGTTTACAATCATTGCGGCGACACGCACTGGGCCTTCCAGGATTGCGTGAAGAATGGCGAGTCCAGCGACTACTGGAAGTGGTTCGAGTGGAAGAATTGGCCCCTGCCCGAGCAGGGAAGTTATGAGGCGATCAATTACTACGATTGCTGGTGGGGCTTCGGACTGCATCCGAATTTGAATTTCGACAACACGCGCAAGGCCGAGCAGGAAAACGGCCTGAAGAACATCGCCGAGGCCGATCCCAACTGGCCGGTGGTCAACCACCTCCTGGACGCCACGGAATTCTGGCTCACGGAAATGGACGTGGACGGTTTCCGCATGGACGTGCCCAACGAAGTTCCTTTCTGGTTCTGGAAGCTCTTCCGCGAACGCGTGCGCTCCATCAAGCCCGACGCATACCTGGTAGGCGAGCTCTGGAGCACCGCCCCCGAATGGGTGGGTAACGAAACGTTCGACGCGGTCATGAACTATCGCCACTTCAAAGACCCGGTGAACAATTGGATTGGCAATGGCCGCGGTAACGCCCAAAGCTTCGAGGCCGGACTTGCGCCGGGCCGCACCGCCTATCCCAGTCAGGCCGTGCGCGTGATGATGAACCTTATCGACAGCCATGACACCGTGCGCTTCATAACCACCGCGGGCGGCGATCGTCGCCGTCTGAAACTGGCCGCGCTCTTCCAGATGAGCTATCTGGGCGCACCGCATATTTGGTATGGCGACGAAATCGGCATGGAAGGCCAGCGCGACCCAGACTGCCGCCGGCCCTTCTACTGGACCTATGCAGAAGATCCCGGTCGCGTGGAAATGCGCGAGTTCTACAAGAGCATCACGCATCTGCGCCGCGACAATTCGGCCCTGCGCCGCGGCGACTTCCGCCTGGTTCAGGCCAAGGGCAAGGACTACGCCTTCATGCGTGAAGATGCTGCCGGCGTCTTCCTGGTGGTCATGCACAACACCCAGGATCCGGAAACCGTTGTGGTGGACCTGGGCGAGTTGGGTTATTCAGATGGCTCGGACTTCGGCACGGCGGCCGGCACGCGCAGAGAGCCGGTTTCGCGACAATATACGGTCGCGGACGGCAAGATTTCCTTGTCCATGGAGGCCTACGAGGGCCTCATCCTGAAGAAGCTGAAGTAGGAGGATGCCTTGACGGGCATGAGCATTAGCGGGAAACGGCGGCAGGCAAAGTTGGCGGCAGCTTTTGCCTTGCCTGCCCTTGCAGTCATGATGGCCGTGGTGCTCTATCCTTTCCTCTACAATGTCTATCTCTCCGTTACGGACATGGGGCTCTACACCTGGCGCGATCCGAGTATTCAGAGCCCCATTTGGAAAAACTACACCGAGGTGCTTTCAAACCCGGAGCTCTACGGCGTCTTCCTAAAGACCGTGCTCTGGACGGGTATCAACGTGTTCTTCCACGTGGCCATAGGCATCTTCCTGGCCCTGATTCTCAACCAGAATCTCCCGGGCAGGACGCTCTTTCGTGTGCTGCTCATTTTGCCTTGGGCCATGCCCCAGTACATCAGCGCACTGACCTGGAAGGGCATGTTCAACTATGAGTGGGGGGCGGTGAACGCCCTGCTCGGCAAGATCGGCCTACCGGCCATCGCCTGGTCCAGCGATCCCTTCTGGGCCTTCATGGGCCCGCTCATTACGAACATCTGGCTGGGCTTTCCATTCATGATGATCATTGCGCTGGGTGGCCTGCAGTCCATTCCGGCCTCGATCTATGAAAGCGCGGAAGTGGATGGCGCCGGTCCTGTGCGCCGGTTTTTCAGTGTGACCTTGCCCATGCTCAAGCCCGTGCTCGCGCCTGCGGTGATGCTGGGCACCATCTGGACCTTCAACAACCTAAACGTGATCTGGTTGGTGAGCAACGGTGGTGAGCCGGGAGACCGCACGCACATTTTGGTGAGTTACGTCTACAAGGCGGCCTTCACCTACTATCGATACGGCTACGCTGCGGCCTTCAGCATGCTGATCTTCCTTGTGCTTTTCGGATTCGTCTGGGCGCAAAATCGCTTGGGTAAGGCCTCGGAGGTGAGTTGGTAATGCGCGGACGAGGAAGGATCATCAAGCTCATTCTCAGTTACGTGGTGCTCATTCCCGCGGCGCTGATTTCGATTTTTCCGATTCTCCAGATTCTGAACATCTCGCTGAGACCCTCGGATCAGTTCGCCAGCACGAGCCTTGGCTTGATCCCCACAGGCGCTACGTTCAAGGCCTACGCGGTGATGCTCTTCGAGAAAGACTTCCCCATCTGGATGATGAACAGCCTCATCGTTTCCTTGGCTACGACCATCATCGGAATCGCCTTGGCGAGTACAGCGGGTTACGCCTTCAGCCGATTCCGTTTCCCGGGGCGTCGCGCGGGGCTCATGATTTTCATGGTGAGCCAGATGTTCCCGGCCACCATGTTGA
>JACNKJ010000302.1 GCA_014382085.1 bacterium | reverse complement strand
CGCTGCTTCACCTGCCTTGCTTCCCCAATCCCTTCAATCCTCACACGACGATTTCACTTCAACACGAAGAGGCAGCCGATATTCGTCTTGCCATCTACGACCTGGCAGGTCGCCGGATTCGGGTATTACATGACGGCCGCCTCGAGAGTGGCCGTTGTGATTTCACCTGGAAGGGCCTCGATGAATCTGGCCGGGATGCCCCAAGTGGCGTATACCTTGTACTGCTAGAAGGCGCAAAGGGGCCTATCTCTCGAAAAATCACAATGCTTCGTTAGCCCCTTCTGTGATCCTTCGATATTTGGTATAATTCCCGGATACATAAAATACCCGAATGACACGGGCATCCTCATGAAGGAGAGAGAAATGAAGCTGCGGAGCCTCGCGCTCGCGTCGGCGGTCCTTGTTTTGGCCTTGCCGGCTCTGGCCATCGACATCATCGATTTGCATGCGAACACATCCACCGGCGTACCGACCATGCTCGGCACCGAGGTGACCATCGGTGGCATCGTCACGGTCCCCGAACTCATCTATAGCGATTACAGCTTTGAAGTCTATGTGCAGGACGGCACAGCGGGCATCAACGTCTATATTTCCGGAGCCATCGATGCTTTCGAAGCGGCTCTTGGTGACAGTGTCACTGTTACCGGGCCCGTCGCCCAGTACAATGGCCTCACCGAATTGGGCACAAGCGAAGCAGTTATGACCGTGATCAACCACGGCCCCGGCAGCGGCCTGCCCGAACCCGCCGTGCTCACCTGCGCCGATGTCCTCGGCACCTTCCAGGGTGACTACAGCGAGCCCAATGAAAGCCGCCTCATTCGCATCAACGACCTGACCATCGTTGACGGAACCTGGCCCACCGTGCCCAGTGGCGGCAATTCCTACATCGATGTGACCGACGGCACCGGCACCCTGCTTCTCTTCATCGACGTGGACTGTCCCGTCAACGGCAGCCCCGCTCCCGACGGCAGCTTCGACTGCGTCGGCGTGCTCAAGCAGTACGACAGCAGCTCGCCTTATACCGAGGGCTATCAGATCCAGCCGCGTTTCATCGAAGATGTGGTCATCGACATTCCCGGGCCGCCCATCATTGGCCTGGCCACCGTGCGCAATGTCACCGACAACAGCGCCGACGTTTTCTTTGAAACGACCACGCCAGGATCCAGTGAAGTGGAATACGGCCTCACCGACGCCTACGGCATGAGCGCCGGCGACGCGGGTGCGGAAGTGACCGAGCATGAGGTGAACCTGGTCGGTCTCACCGACAACAGCATCTATCACTATCGCGTGAAGACCAGCGATGACACGGGCACCAACTACGGTCCCGATCAGCTTCTGGCCACCGCTTCCACGGTGCCCGGTCAGATGCACGTGTACATGAGCTACACGGCCGATCAGACATACTCAAGCGGCACCGACGTACCGGAGAATCAGAACTTCTCCGCCCTGGTGGTCAATCACATCAACCAGGCCAACGTTTCAGTGGACGCCTGTCTCTACAGCTTCAGCCTGGACAATGTGCGCGATGCGCTCATCGACGCCCACCTTCGCGGCTGTCAGGTGCGCATCATCATTGACGACGGTAACTCCAGTGCCTGGGCGGCCCAGTGCGCCAGCTACGGCATTCCCTACATCACCAGCGCATTTGCGGGAAACCACGGCGCGGACGACGGCTACGGATCCATGCACAACAAGTGGGTTACCGTTGACGCCTTCGACGATGACGGCAACAAGTACAACGACTGGGTTTGGACCGGTAGCGGCAACATGAGCATCTCGGGTAACGACGATGTGAACAACGGCATTCGTATCCGCGACTACGGTCTCGCCCAGGCCTACACCTTCGAGTTCGATGAAATGTGGGGCGTCCACGGACCGGGCCCGCATCCCAACTCTGACATGGGTATCAATAAAATCGACAACACGCCCCACGAGTTCACCATCAACGGTATTCGCGTGGAGCAGTACATGAGCCCCAGCGATCAGGTGCGCTATCAGATCGTGCAGGCGGTGGAGGGCGCGGAAACGTCCATCTACTTCGCCATCTTGGCCTTCACCGATTGGCAGATCACCAACGCCATGGAAGACATGAGCTACGCGATTCCCGGATTGCAGATTCGCGGCGTCTTCAACCAGGATCAGGATTGTGGCGCAGGAAGCGAATACTTCCCCATGGTCGGCGATCCTTGCTCCGACTACGCCTGGGCCAACCCGGCCGACGTCTGGTTGGACACGGCGCTTCCCAGCAGCCGCCTTCTGCATCACAAGTACATGATCGTGGATGCGAACCAGGCGGGCGAAGATCCCCTCGTGCTCACGGGCAGTCACAACTTCAGCTACTCGGCGGAGAACTACAACGACGAGAACACGCTGATCATTCACGACTACACCGTGGCCAACATGTTCCTGCAGGAATTCGCCGATCGTTATCACGAGTCCGGCGGCACCGGAGACCTGGGCACTGTTGTGGGCGTGGATGAAACCCTTCCGGATCTGTCCGGTCGCCTTATCGGTGGCCTGAACAGCTATCCGAATCCCTTCAATCCCTTCACCAACGTGAGCTTCCTCACCAGCGAGATGGCTCGCGTGTCGGTGAAGATCTATGACGCCAGTGGCCGACTCGTGAGCACGCTGGCCGATGATGATTTGATGGAGCCCGGTCTCCATATTTTGGGCTGGGACGGCAAAGACAATCAGGGTCGCCGTCAGCCCAGCGGTGCCTACTTCGCGCGCGTGACGGGCGGATCCCTGGGATCCAACTTGAACGGCGACGAGAAGGCGAAGCTGATTCTTCTTCAGTAGGCTCAGGGAAAACAGCAGCGCGAGGCCCTCGGCATTTGCCGGGGGCCTTTTTTTTTTGTTGTTTCATATCAATAAGTTACACAGTTCCCAGATATGTGCCCCAGGAGTCATATAAGTCAGAGGCCTTATAATGGAAAATATAAGTTGACAGGCTAATATATGCGAATATAAGCTCTGTGGTGAATGGAGGAACCATGATTGCAGTGCTAACGGGAGACGTTGTCGCCTCATCACGGATCAGTGTGGATCGGCGGCGGGAGTTTATTGAAATACTGAGGGCAGGCTTGGACGCTGGGATATTTTCATCGACTCCTGAAAATCCTGGCGTAATGGAGACGGAAATTTTCAGAGGGGACTCCTTTCAGTTAGCTATTCAGAAACCGGAATTGTCATTGTATGCGGCCCTCATTTTGATGCTTCGACTGCGTGTTTTGGGCTCTAAGGCGGGCCTTCCTATTGAATCAAGGATTGGGATCGGCATAGGAGAGGTGGATTTCAAAGACCCGAGTCAAGCACTGGGAACGTGGTCCGGGTCAGCTTTCGAGCTGGCGGGAAGAAGCTTACTCGAGATTACCCTCACATCATCAAGACCTCGCCTTGGAATAGGGACACCCTGGGGATCAAGAAGAAATGAGGGATTGAATGCCTCCCTGGGCCTATTGAGCTTTGTCGTTGAGCGATGGACAGACAAAGAATGTGAAGCTCTGCTTGGGGCGTTCCTGTACAAGAATCAAAGTCAAATCGGACGAGAGCTTGGAATCACGCAGTCCGCAGTTTCACAACGATTGCAAAGTGGTGGCTGGTGGGCAAGTCGTGATTTCGAGAAAGAGATAAGGCGGCAATTGACCGAGCAAACTAGATCTGAACCGTAAACTTGGGAGTCGAAGTGTTAGATCAATCCTGGGTCGAAAACCTGTATCGCACGATCATCGGAAGGCCCGATCTCCTACTCCCCCTGCTCGTCGCCCACTTGCTTGCAGACTTTCCGCTGCAACCCCAGCCGTGGGTGGAAGCAAAGAGAAGAGGATTCCGATCATCCCGGCTATGGCTTCACTCGGCGGTCCTTGCATTCCTGAGCTATTTATTGCTCGGACGATTCGGCGCCTGGTGGCTTCTGCCGGTGGTCTTTATTGGGCACGCATCGATTGATGGCGCTAAAGCTAAACTCAAGACCGGGCTCGCGACATTCCTGATTGATCAAGTTGCTCACATCGTCTTT
Source organism: bacterium (assembly GCA_014382085.1). Taxonomy (GTDB): domain Bacteria; phylum Krumholzibacteriota; class Krumholzibacteriia; order JACNKJ01; family JACNKJ01; genus JACNKJ01. Next base: position 470 of record JACNKJ010000302.1, on the reverse strand, counting down.
CTGGGGGTTTTGGTTCTGTTTCTCACAAAGGCCCACCCGAACTTTGAATCCTGGCTTCCCACAAAGGTTTGGGGATCTATCCTCGCTATCTTGCTGCTGTGGTATTTCCATGGAGTCTTTGTGGGAGAGGCAACTCGAGAATGGAGGGACGCAATCATAGCAGACTCCGCCGAGAATCCCGAACTGCGCGACGCGGGACTGTGGATAGGTCGGATCGAAAGACTTCTGATTTTTGTTTTCATCATCTCCGGCAGTTTCGAATCGGTTGGTTTGCTCGTTGCAGCTAAATCTATTTTCAGGTTCCCCTCTAAAGACAAGGGCTTGCAGCGGGCGGAGTCCGAATACTTCCTCATCGGCACCTTAATCAGTTTTTCCTTAGCCATTTTCACGGGTCTTCTCTGGCGGGCTTTTCTTTCTTAGGTTCTAACTCCAAGTGCAATACTCCACCCCGATCTGGAGTAAGGTGTTGC
>JACNKJ010000299.1 GCA_014382085.1 bacterium | reverse complement strand
GTGCCGACGCAGCGATAGCACGCCGTCAACAGTTGGGTAGAGACTACGAGTGGCAAAAATTGTTCATGGGTTTGGCCAAAAAGGCGGGCGATAAAATTGCCGGTGAGGACGATCGCAAAGTTTTCTTCGGCGAGTTGGAAAAAGTCCCGGGATATCAGGGCTAGACCTTGAATTATTCCCGTCCTAAAACCCTGGGCGAGGCTGCCCGGGCGCTCGCGGTATCCGGCGCAATTGGGCTGGCCGGGGGAACCGATTTGCTCGTCCACCTCGGGCGAGATGAAGCTTGGCCGCCTGGGTTGGTCGACCTCAAAGAAATTCCGGAATTGCATGGCATTCGTTCGCAAGATGGAATAATTCGCATCGGTGCCGCCACACCGCTTTCGCAAATCTTAGAATCACCGGCCATTGAAGATTTTCCAGCTTTGGGGCAAGCGCTGCGCAGCTTTGCGGGACGAGCCATTCGAAACCGGGCGACCTTGGGCGGCAATCTGGCCAATGCCTCACCGGCAGCCGACACTCTTCCCCCCTTGATGATTCACGAGGCTGTTTGCCTGACCCAGCATCGAAGGATCGCCGTAGCCGATCTCGCCGTGGCCCCAGGGGAAACCATGCTGAGGCCTGGGGAGATTATCGTTTCCGTGGAGATTCCCCTGCCGCCCAAGGATGCACAGAGTTTTTTCGTAAAGCTAGCGCCGCGAGAAGCCATGGCCATTGCCGTGGTGAATTTGGCGGGGCTCATCGTTCAAAGCGATGGTGAAGTTGTGCTGGCTCGGATAGCCTTAGGCTCGGTCGCGCCGACGGTGATCAGGGCCAAGGAGGCGGAGGAAATCTTGGAGGGTCACACACTAACGAAGGATGCGATCAGCCAAGCGTCCTTGGCTGCGGCTGAGGCTGCATCCCCCATCGACGACATTCGTGCCACGGCGGACTATCGCCGGCGCATGATCGCTCGTCTACTGAACTGGGAATTGGGAAGGTACATTCCCAACACCTGATCTACCGGAACTCGAATCCCTTGTCGTAGAAAAGACTCAGGCAGGCTTCTACAACACTTTCATCGTAAAGAACTCCGCTTCCGGACTTTATTTCACCAAGAGCTTTTTCCAAACCCAGACCTGGTCGGTAGGGCCGATGCGAAAGCATGGCCTCCACGACATCGGCCACGCTCAGGATTCTCGCTTCGAGAATGATCTCTTCCTGGGTAAGGCCGCGCGGGTACCCACTTCCGTCCAAGCGCTCGTGGTGCTGATAAACCGCCTCGGCCACGGGCCAGGGGAAACGGACGGGGCGAAGGACTTCGTAACCGACTTCCACATGAGTTTTCAGAACACTGTGTTCCAGTTCCGTAATTTTTCCAGGCTTGTTCAATATCTCAGAGGGCACATAGATTTTTCCAACGTCGTGAAGGATTCCCGCCACGAAGATGCCTTGCGCGCGATTTTCCTCCACGCCCAATTCCCGGGCGATGGCACGCGCAAGTTGAGCCACGCGCTCTTGGTGGCCTGCCGTGTAAGGATCGCGCAGTTCGGCCATGCGCATAATGGCCTGCACCGTTCCCTGCAAGGCTTCCGTTGCAAGCAAGTAAGACTCATGAAGCTGAGTCTCCATCTTTTTGCGTTGGTCGATCTCCACGATGCTGCCGTCGAAACAAAGCACGCGGCCGTCCCTCCCGCGCACGGCCCGAACGGTAGTGCTGGCCCAAATTTCCCGGCCATCTTCCTTCTTCAGTCGAACTTCCCTGTCCTGAACGGCACCCTTCTCAAGCAGCTCCTGAATAATCTCCTGGCCCTCTGACGGCTCCACGTAGTGATCCCAGATGGATTTACTTTCAAGCTCCAAATCATTGGCATATCCAAGCATGATTGCCAGGGCCGGATTTGAGCGAAGCAATCTACCTTCGCGACTCACCCGATAGATTCCCGAGGGAATATTTTCCATCATGGTTCGAAAACGAAGTTCGCTTTCAAAACTCTCGCGATGTGCTTCGCGCTTCTCCAACAAGTCCGAGTAAACCTGCAAGGCCGAATAGGCAACGTGCCCGGAATTGTCGGTGAAGGCTGGATACTCGCGCGGTTCTTCTCGGTCTTTACCCAACAGCAAGGCAAGGGAGCCCTCGGCGTGCCGCGCCCAGAGAACGTAGGGCATGCCCGTGGCGTCCATGAGACACTGACCCGCTTTATTGGGAGGGGTGTCACTGTTACGATAGTACAATTCCACAGGGCCGAGAATGGGCAGCCCGTCGGGTTTAAGATCCGTCTTGCGCCGATTCATCATGCCTTCGGAAGAACGCAGATGATAGCCGTCGCCGTTGTTGCCCTTCACGAGAATCGCCGCACCATCGACCCCGAGCAAATCCTGAGCTGCGTGGAGAAACTGCTGATCCAAATCTTGTATGGAGCTTCTTACATCGAAATGATGATAGATCCGCGTAATGAATGCCGAGGTAGTCTTGGTCTTTTCAGCTTCACGCTGAAGACCGTTTCCCGGTTTCATCAATCCGTTTTCCATGTTCAAAGGCGGCGTCTTGCCTGCAGGCAAGTCGTGGTCCTTGATGTATTCGCCCATCGCCTCTCCGAACTGCTAGATACACTGGGTGGATGCTGTTGGCGTGAAGCAGATTCACCGCCACAGAGAGTATCGGCATGATGGCTCAAGACCTTGAATTGTCGCTGCTTATGGAGGATCCGGGAGTCTAGTTCACAGCCGCTTCGCGGATGCCTCGCGATAGCTGAAGGCTTCTTCAAATCCCAGATTGCGGTAGAGCGCAACCGCAGGGGTGTTGTGAACGTGGACGTTTAGAGCAAGAAGGGGGATGCTTCCCTCCACTTCCTCCATGAGTCGGCGAGTTGCCGATGCCGCCAGTCCCCTCCCTCGATGATCCGGATGGGTCGCAATGCTTCCCAAAACTCCCACTCCTTCCCCATAGGAGAGAACATGGAAGCCCGCGCAGGCGAGCAGACGCTTGTTCAGGTAACAACCCGTGAACAGAGCCTTGCCTAATTGATGGGGCTCGAAAAATGCGGTTGGAAAAGCAATCCTCAAAAACTCGCAAAGATCAGGAAGATCCTCCGTTCCGAGAATGCGCGAGGACGCGACCGATGGTCTGAGTTCTTTCGGATAGCCACGCCAATGCATGCGAAATAATTCGCCGCCTTCGGCCAGGTCCAAGGATTTCATCAGAAGTGAAACATCCTCGTTGTGGCAATGCAGATGAAATTGCTCGGGAAGGTGGGGAGTGAACTGCAAGCAACTCTCGCCAAGCGATCCCAGGCGGCCGAAGAGTTGTACACTGGGAAGGGAAAGCCCAAGATAGATGAGCATGAGCTCGTCTATCTCGCCCTCAACCTCCCTGGCGAAAAAGCGGCTGTTATCCCATTCCGCCTCGTCGAGATCTCCCAGATAAAAAGCGTAGCGGGCTGGATCGCGAAGACAAAATTCGCGAATGCGGGCACGATCTACTTCGCGGCGAATCACACCTTGGCCTTGAGCGCGGCCAAGACCTTCTCCGGCTTGAGGGGTGTTTCACGAAGCCGAACTCCACAGGCATTGGCAAGGGCATTGCCGATGGCCGGAGCCGGTCCGTTGATGCAGATTTCCGCCACGGCTTTAGCGCCAAAGGGCCCGGTGGGCTCGGGATCCTCCACGAAAATCACTTCCTGTGGAGGTGCTTCATTTGCTCGAAACATCCCATGACTTTCGAAATCGCGAGCTGTGGGTTGGCCCTTCTTATCGTAGGCCATTTCTTCACGGAGAGCGAAACCAATGCCCTGCAACACCGCACCCTCAACCTGTCCCTCGGCCATGGGTGGATTCAAAACGGTTCCCACATCCAGTGCCGTGACAAACTTCCTTACGGTAATTTCACCTGTTTCCGTATCTACATCGATATCTGCAAACTGCGCTGCAAAAGGTGGCGGTGAATCGAAAGAGAGGTGACTGGCTGAAGCCATGAGTTGCTCTTGCTGATGCGTATAGAGGCTCTTGGTACCGATCTCTTCATAGGAGATGGAAGCATCCGGACCCTGAAGCACTCCGCCTTCCATGCTAGCCAGGCTTTCCTTGCATCCCAAAAACTCCAGACCCCAAGCGAAGATTTTGTCGCGAAGCTCCTCCGCCGCCTTTTTCACGGCGCCGCCCGTGATGTAGGTTGTGCTTGAGGCATAGGCTCCCGTGTCGAAGGGGGTCAAGTCGGTGTCGCTAGACCTAACGATAATCTTCTCCACCGGCACCTCTAAAACCTCGGCCGCGATCTGGGCCAGAACCGTGTCACTGCCGGTGCCGAGATCGGTGGCCCCCACCATCAGGTTGAAACTGCCGTCTTCATTCATCTTCATAAAGGCTGAACCCATGTCGATACCTGGAATGCCCGAACCTTGCATGACCAGGGCCATTCCAAGACCGCGCTGGATTCTCGCCCCGGGATCATTGGCTTTGAATTCATCCCAGCCGATGGCCACTCGCCCGCGGCGAACAATTTCTTCCACGGCACCGCTCATGAGCTTTGTGGCGAAGCCTTCGCGGCCCTCAC
>JACNKJ010000296.1 GCA_014382085.1 bacterium | reverse complement strand
AAAGGGATTGGGGGAGCTAGGAAGGCTGCCGGCCCAGTGCGGCCTTTCCTCCTCGGGCAGTCCGGTGGATCCGGAGGCGCCGGAGGCCCAACTTCCCCGACCCTAGGTTCCAAAGCGGATAACGCCACTCGAGGGCCCCGCTTCCACGCACCAGTAGGTCGTCAATGGTGCTTCGGTACCTCCGATGTACTGCCAGAGGCCTGCGCTCGGTTCGAATCGATAGGGACCGTTTTCGGTGGCTGTATAGAGCACCTCGCTGCCCGGGCTCTCAAAGACGATTTCGAACGCCAAGGTGGAGGGGAGGCCGTCGCTCATGGCTGTCCAACTTATGCCACCATCGAGGGTTTGGTAGACCGCAGGTCCGCTGTAGCCGCTGCCGCTGATCCATGCTTCCAATGGGTTGGTGTCGGAGTGCTCGATGCCCGTTCCATAGAAGTAGTGGGAGGATGGGCCCGTATCGGAAGACTGGGTCCAGGTAACGCCGGCGTCCGAGGAATACCAGAGCAGGCCGTTGTTGGTCGTGGCGATCCAGCGGTTGTGATCGCTGGGCGCAATGGACAGTGCCGTCACGTAACTGGCGCCATCCACAGCGAAGTTCTGAGTTGAGACCAGGGTATAGGTTTCGGTGTCGCCTCCGCTCCAGTGGCAGCGATAGATGTGTGTGCCGCAGAAGAAGAAATCTTGAAGGTTGTCCGGGTCGGCCACGATGAAGGGCAGCCAGAGATAGTTTTCTCCAGGAGGAAAATCGAGGTAGTGGAGTGAGGGGCCGAATTCGCCGTGATGAACCAGCACGAAACCGGGATAGACCGAAAAGACGATGGTATGGCTGCCGTCGCCGCTGGTCAGATGCGCGTAGTCGCCGCTTATGAGTTGATCGAAATCCATCTGGGGTCCGCGGCCCAGGCCGTCGCCGCGCTGGTAGCCTTGATCCTGCGCTCCTGCCGCGATGCGGTAGGGGTCGAGAACGCTGGTGTGTGTGGTGTAATACTGGCTTACACCCAAACCTTCTAATGAGAGGTTCAAGACCGAACCCATGATGTCATCGCTGCGATAGAGTCCACCATCGGTTCCAGGGAACCAATGTTCAGCGTCATCAAACCAGATCACGTCCAGGCCGGGGTTGTCGGCGTGTAGCTTATTCAGGGGATCGCTGTAGTACTCCCCCCAACCGTTCACTTTGCTGAAGCTGCTGCCACCATTGTTGGAGCGCCATGCTTCCACGCCCGCGAATACCACCGTGCTCTGTTGGGTGATGGAGCAGTTCATGGTTTCCCAGAAGTCATCGATGTCGTAGCGATACTCCCAGTTCACGCCGCCATCGAGAGATCGCCAAAGTTGCCAGTCGCCCGAAAATTGCATGGCCGCGTAGAAGGTCGGTGCCCCGGCCTCGCTTCCTGCCAGAATGACTTTGCTCGGGTAGCTCGCGTAGTCGAGGGTTCCGATCTCGACCCAGTTCGCACCCTGGTCGAGGCTGCGATAGATCGTTTTGTATTTCATTAAATAGAGATCGTTGCCGTCCCGGCGATCCACCCAAAAATCACCGACAAGCGCGTTGAGATGATAGATCTTGGTGTAACTACGCCCTGCGTCGTCGCTGCGGTAGAGTTGCGTGCCGCCGCCCTGGATTGCCACAAGCGCGTAAACGCGATCAGTGCTGGCCACGTCGCGAACGATGCGTTTGCAAGTGGTAACCGTGCCCTCGAAACCGGTGGGTGTCTGCCATGTGTCGCCCATGTCTTCGGTGTAGAGCATGACCTCGCTGGCGGATTGAATGGTGACCACTTCCGGATCTACACCCGCAGCCACCACACCCAAATGGACACCACCCCAGATGTCGTCTGAGAGAGGGCGCCAACCGTTGCCCCAAAGATCGGCTTTCCAGAGTCCACCCCGATCCGAGCCCGCGTAGAGACTGTCACCTGCCACGGAAATCGCCGCGCAGTGCATGCGCCCCGACTGATTGCGACTGCCGATCTCGTTCCACTTGTCGGTTTCGCGATTGCCTTCGCGATGAGCCTGCAGGGCCAATCCGTTTTCCCGTTCGATGGCCTTCCAGTCAACACCCGGCGCTGCTCGGTGCATATCAGCTATCCACTTCTTGCGTCCCGCGCGGTTGTTCTTTTCCGCGTCTGTGTCCAGGCGGTGTTCGGTGGGCAAGGGGAATCGCCCGGCCGGCTGGGGGGCTTCGGGTTTCAGGAGGCCGTAGCCCAGTATGGTCAGGGCGGCCAGCATCAGGACGGATAGAATCCTTCGCATACTCGATCCTTTCGGGGATGGTTTAATGGATTATAGCATGCATCAGGCCAGCAATCACCGGGTTTGACCCATGCAAAAAGGCCCGGCGGATTTCCACCGGGCCCCACCGTTGCGTAGCGGTGATTAGAACATATTGCTGAACATGCCCTTGATCTTGGTCCAGGTGCTTTCGCCGGTGGCTGAGCCATCGGGATTCACGCGGATATTGGTTCCGATGTCCGCAATGTGACAGATCAAACCATCGGAGAAGTAGATGATGTCACATGGGGATACGACTCCATCGCCATTGTCTTCCCAACCGATGACGTGACGAACCATGCCGTGATTCGGCCAGACTTCGATCCACTCTTCGCAAACCGGATCGTTGGGGTTGGAATCGCCCAAGGGCTCGGTGACAATGTCGCAATCTAGGTAGTAGGTGGGTCCTACCCATTCCACGTGATAGCGCTCGCCATCGAGATAGATATAGTCGCAGGCGCTGAGCATGCCGTCGCCATTATCCTCGTATTCCGTCTGATGGTGAGGGGTGCAGTGCGCAGGGAAAAGCTCGTGCCAGGTAGAGCAATTGCCCGGAATTCCCTCTCGAAGAAGTTCATCGAGTTCAAGGAATACTGCACCCTGGGCGGATCCAATAGCAGGCATCAGCATGAGGAACCCCGCCACCAACACGGTCATTTTAATCAAGTGTCTCATTGTGTCTCCTTTTTCCCGGGGCAGGTCTCCCGGAGGCTTTGCCGTGGGGTCAAATCCCTATCGGCATGCAGAGTATAGGCATGGAAAAGTGTCTCTAAAAGGGCCTGGACTCTGCGAGAGTAAGTGAGCTTACCAAATCCAAGATTTCACTAACAAGGATTAGTTTCACATTAGTGAAATCACCCAGGATTGGAAATAGTTCTGCACTATGGCAATCAATAAGGAGGCCAGAGATCGGAAGAAATCCAATTTTAAGAACTTCATATCTTACAATATTCCAAGTGCTTTCCCGCTTTCACTTTCCAATCTCGATAAATTGCCCCATCCGTTTAAACTAGGTGCCAGATATTCACGGATGAATCCCTGAAGCCTTATGAGAAGCCATGGGAAGTAGGAAGGAATTATTCGGGATAGCTTGTTAAGGGTGGTAGGTTCTGCCAGTTTGTGACCCTCGTCGCCTTTTAGGAGGATATTTTGAATGACCATAACCCCGAGAGCAAGATCGCTCTCTTCTTGGATTTCGATAACGTTGCCATCGCCGGACAGGGTCGCCGAAAGCAAAAATTCGTCATCGGCCCGGTTCTCGACCGCTTACTTGAGAAGGGCAAGGTGTTGGTCAAACGCGCCTATGCGGACTGGTCGAACTACTCCCGAGAGAAGGACGCCCTGCACGAGGCCGGTTTGGAACTCATCGAAATTCCCAAACGCAAAATCTCGGGGAAAAACAGCGCCGATATCCGCATGGTGGTGGATGCTCTGGAACTGGCTTATGCCAAGGAGCACATCGACACATTCGTCATTGTGTCGGGCGACAGCGATTTCGCACCCTTGGTGGCCAAGCTCCGCGAGAATGATCGCTGGGTTGTGGGAATGGGCATGAAGGATTCCACCGGCGAGTTGCTTCTCACCGCCTGCGATGAGTTCATCTACCTGGAAGATTTGGAAAAGAAGCCCGAGCCTGCAGGTAAGCTCTCCAAGGTTCCGAAGAACAAGCAGAAGGTATTCGACCTTCTCATTTCAACCATACGCGCTCTGCTGCGTGAAGGCCGCGACACGCTCTATTCCTCCCTGATCAAAGACACCATGAAACGGAAACGACCCAGCTTCAGCGAACAATCCCACGGCTATACGACCTTCGGCGACTTGCTTGAAGATGCCGCCTCCCGTGGATTGATTGAACTTTCGCGGGATGAAAAAGCTGGCGGCACCTACGTGGTAAAAGGTTTGAAATAGAGAGAGGGGAAGGACCAAGTCCTTCCCCTCTCTAGAGCTTCGCAGATTGTCGGAAAGGACTCGGTCTTTCCCCTTACACTATTTCGTTAGTACCAGCTTCTGGCTGCTCAGTAGCTTGCCGTCGCGAGATAGGCGTGCCATGTAAACTCCAGAAGGCAAACCTTCGGGTTTCCAATCGATACGATGATCACCGGCATCCATGTGGATCTTCGCGATGCTGTCCACCCGGCGGCCATTCAGATCGAAAATATCAACACCCACTTCGCCACCACGTTTCAGTTTCACGCTGAACTGTGTTGAGGGATTGAAGGGATTGGGGTAGGCCGCGAAGAGCTGTGCGTTGCTGGGA
>JACNKJ010000295.1 GCA_014382085.1 bacterium | reverse complement strand
ACGACATGCCGGGCACGGCCACCCAATGCCCCGGCAACCTGCCCTGGGACCTGTGGATGAGCTACCTGCTCAGCCCCGTTTCGGTGGATGCTCCCGCCGCCGCCGTCCAGCTTGCCGCCTGGCCCAATCCCTTCAATCCTCGCACGCGCATTCGCTTCAATATGGAGGAGCGCGGTCGTGTGGAGCTGGCCATCTACGACAGCGGCGGCCGACTTGCGCGCGAACTGTACCCGGGTACAGTTTTGTCGGCCGGGGAGCACGAGATCGTCTGGGATGGCCGCGACAATACCGGCCGCGCACTACCCAGCGGCGTCTACCTGTGCAAGATCACCGCACCTACATGCACGGCGACCACCAAGCTAATCATGTTGAAGTAAGTTTACGGAAAGCCGCAAGCGCCGCGAGGGAAAGTTGCAAGCTAGCTCCGACTTGTCTCCGGAATGGTCACTACCACATCGTCGGTGATACGGCATTGGCAAGCCAAGCGGCTTTCGTTGGTGACCTCGAGGGCACGATCCAGGGTGTCCTCTTCTTCGGGATCCATCTCACTGATATTCACGCCGCCCTCCTCGATGATCACATGGCAGGTGCCACAGTTACAGGCACCGCCGCAATTGTGTTTGAGGGGGATATCGAACTTTTCGGCGGCCTCCAGAATGGTGCCGCCGTCATCGATTTCCACGTCGAAGTTATCGGGTAGAAAGGTAACCTTGGGCATGGAACTCCTTGATGGGAATCAAGTGGCCGACTGGCCCTTGTGATCTTGCGAGGCGCCTCGAAGTTTCCGCACTGCTTCGATTACCATTTTCAGCGCTCGTTCGCAATCCTCTTCCGTCGTAAATCGCCCAAAACCGAAGCGCAGGGTGGATTGGGCCAGCTGGGGATCCACGCCAAGGGCCATGAGCACGTGGGAAGGATCGGTGCTGGCGAAGGTGCAGGCGCTGCCGCTGGACACGGCCAGGTTGCGCAGGGACATGCGCAGGGCGTCCCCGTCCACATCTTCGAAGGACACATTGAGATTGCCGGCCAGGCGATTTTCCAGGTCGCCATTTAGAATCACGCCCGGCAAGGCGTCGCAAAGGCCCTGGTAGAACTTGTTGCGCAGGCTCAACAGAAATGCGGATTCCTGTTCCATTTCCTCATTCGCGAGGGTGGCGGCCTTGCCCAGCCCCACCAGGGACGGCACGTCGTGGGTGCCCGAACGCATACCCTCTTCCTGATCGCCACCGTGAAACAGGGGCGTGGGCCGCACCCGCGGGTTGCGCCGTCGCAGATAGAGAGCGCCTACTCCCTTGGGCCCGTAGATCTTATGCCCAGAAATGCTCATGAGATCGATGTTCATGGCACCCACATCCAAGGGGAATTTCCCGTAACCTTGGGCACCGTCCACATGGAAGAGCACGCCCTTTTCGCGAGTGAGCTTGCCGATTTCCGCCAGGGGGTGGATGACGCCGATCTCGTTGTTGGCGGCCGCCAAGGTCACCAGCACGGTGTCATCGCGCAGAGCGCCGGCAAGTTCCTTCAAGTCGATCATGCCCAGGGAATCCACTTTGAGCCAGGTGACCTCCCAGCCGTGCACGATCAGATATTTGAGAGGCTCAAGCACGGCCTTGTGCTCGGTGGCGCAGGATATGATGTGGCGGCCCTTTTTGATGTAAGCCTCGGCCACACCTTTGATCGCCAGATTGTTGCTCTCGGTGGCGCCGCTGGTGAATAGAATCTCACGCAACCCCGCGCCCATGACCTCGGCCACCTCGCGGCGGGCCACGTCCACGGCCTCCTTGGCGATCCAGCCGAAGCTGTGGCCGCTTGCCGCATTGCCGAAGCGCTCGGTGAACCAGGGAAGCATGGCGTCCAGCACCCGCGGATCCACAGGCGTTGTGGCCTGGTAGTCCATATAGATTGGCTTATTCACGATAATGAGTTTAGTGGATTTTGGGCGGGAAAGGCAATAAGGGACCCTAGTAGATGACAAAAACTAGATACTAAGGGAGAAAAAATCCGACAAGGTTGACAATTTCCGCCCAGGTAAATGAAAGTTTACTAGCTCTGGAGGCCAGTGGTCAGCTCTTTGGGATCTTTGACCGCCGACAGAAGAATCATCCCGCTCACGAAGAAGGCTGCCGTGGCCAGCACGGACAGGCGCGAAGAGCCCGTGGCCTGATTGATCATGGCGAAGAGAATGGGCCCCAAGATGGCGCTGAACTTGGCGAAGATGGAATAGAAGCCGAAGTATTCGGCGCTGCGCCCCTCCGGAATGAAGCTGCTGAAAAAACTTCGGCTGAGTGCCTGACTGCCGCCGAGGCAAAGGCCCACACCTGCGCCGAGCATCCAAAATTCCCAGGCTGAATGCATGAAATATGCCCAACTCACGAGAAGGGTCCACATGACCAGGCTCAGCAAGATGGCCCGGCGTGCGCCCATGCGGCCGGCCAAGCGACCGAAGATGAGTGCGCCAAGAATGCCGATGATCTGCACTAAGAGCAGGGTGCCCATAAGTGTGCCGCGGGAAAGTTCCATTTCTTCCGCGCCGAAAATGGAGGCCATCTTCACCACGGTCTGAATGCCGTCATTGTAGAGAAGGAAGGCGGCGAGGAAGAGAAGCAGGTCACGTGTGCCGAAGGTTTCGCGAAGGGTTCTCAGGCTACGGCGCATGGCCGTGTTGACAATTTGTGAAACAGGAGTCTTCTCCTGCTCCGGCTCTTCCAGCCCGCGCCATGCTAGCAGACCAAAGCCGCCCCACCAGATGCCGGCTGAAGCCAGGGCGATTCGCACGGCAAGACCCGCCGAAAGCCCGAAGCTCGCATGTTTTTGCACGATGATCAGGTCGATGAGCAACATGATCCCGCCACCCAGGTATCCCCAGGCATAGCCGCGCGCACTGAGGCGATCGCGTTCTTCGGCCTTGGCGATGAGGGGCAGAAAGGCGTCGTAGAAAATATTGGCCGAGACGAATCCTATCGATGCGACCAAGTAAAGGCCCAAGGTCCAGGCCACTCGACCGGGAAGCGCGGTGAAGAGCATCACAGTGGCCAGCGAACCCGGTATGAAACAGGCAATGAGCCAGCGTCGGCGATTGCCGCGCAGATCGGCCATAGCGCCGAGCATGGGCGCACTAAGAAAAACGAGCAGAGCGGATAGGCCCGAGGTGTATCCCCAGAGACTGGTGGCGCTCCATGTCCTGCCCAGCCACTGCACGCCGCCTTCTGGGACCACGGCATCGGCGAACCAAACCGGAAGCAAGGCCGCCAGGATTACCGTAGCGAAGGCTGAGTTAGCCCAGTCGTAAAGCAGCCAAGACCGCCGAACTTTCCGGCTGGAGGCTGGAGACTGGTGACTGGAGGCGGTCATGCTCGATCCTTGTGGAAGAACTCATAAATGTCCGTGGCCTCGGCCGTGGCCACCACGAGCTTGCGCGGACCGTGGGCACCCATGACCAAGGTCTTTTCAATATCGGCGGTGCGACTGGGTCCGGTGATCAGGGTCAGCGCATGTCCCGTGCGTCGATGCCAGGGATGGGTGGGCAGGCGCAGGAAATCGCCGAGGGTGTCGAAGACTGCGTTCTCGGCCACCAACACGAAATGCGTTTCGGCGAGTATGGCCGCGCGCCGTGCACCCTTGCGCGAGCCAGACAATATGATGCTTCCCGTTTCGGCGATGATCCCTTCGGCCAGGGTGAATCCCTTTTCACCTTCCTGCACATGTGGGAAAGGAGGATGATCCAGCCCAGCTCGAAAAAGAAAGCTGCGAACATCCGCATCGTTTTCGCAGACGATCCAACGGGTGCCGTTTTCCTGGAAGCGCTTCTTCAGCAATTGCTCCTGCTCGAAGGTCATGGGCGCTTCCTTTCCGCCAAAAGCGATCGGAAACTGGAAGCACTTTGTCTGGGAAGGCTTCGTGCCTGGGACCATGCTGGAGTCGCGCCGCGCAGGAAGGCGCCGGGAATCTTGCGGCCCAAGCATCCCATGATTCGAAAGAGGCGGGGATGAGCCGTGAGCCGGCCGAAGCTTCGCCAGAAGCTACGCTCGAGCCAAGAGCTTTTCGCCGCCTTTTCGCTGCGTGCCTGGCGAATGAGATCGGGCAGGGGAATGACCACGGGACAGATTTCTCCGCAAGCTTCGCAAAGTGAGCAAGCGTCGGACAAGCTCTCACCGGGCTCGTGGCTTTCGGCCCCGTCTAGTAGAAAGGGTGCCGTAAGGATGCCGATGGGTCCGGGATAAACGCTGCCGTAACCGTGTCCGCCCACGCGCCTGAAAAGCGGGCAGACGTTCAGACAGGCGCCGCAGCGAATACAGGCCAGGGCTATGGCGTCGGGCCGCGCGGCCAACTTGCGGCGACCATTGTCTAGAAAGACCACGTGCAGTCTCTGCGGCCCCGATCCGGTGGGGGCGGGCGCCGTGATCATGGACACGTAGCTGGTGGCGCGCTGGCCCGTCCCGTTGACCGGCAGCAAGCGTAGAGCCAGATCGAGATCAAGGGTTCGCGGCAGCATTTTTTCGATACCCGTGATCATGATGTGCATGGGTGGCACCGTGCTCGACAGGCT
>JACNKJ010000173.1 GCA_014382085.1 bacterium | reverse complement strand
GGCGGCAGGCACAGTTCGGCGTATGGGGCCGCGAAGCACATTCGGAGTGGCGGCTTTGGGGGGCGGGCCAGAACTGAAACAACAGGAGAGAGGTTTTACCCGCCGAGCCGGAGCGCGAGGGAAGGCCGATTCGCGCCTTTGGCGTTGTACTTGCCCTTAACGTGCTGCTACAATAATGAAGACGGGGCCGCAATCGCGGTCCTTTTTACTCGGGCACGTCTCTGAAAACTTGGGGGAAACATGTTCAGGAAAGCGATTTTCCCGCTTCTTGCTCTCTGTCTCATTGCGGCCAGCGCTCTCGCTGCGCCTATCCAGATCCACGATAGTGAAACGCCTTACAGAATAACCGTCCTGGAATCAAACCTGGATCGCACGGTAATCGAGTACCGGATCAACACCTTCGATCTGACATCCATCGAGATCCAGGGTAAGAATTATCACCAGGTGAACCTGAGCCGTCGGGCTCATCATCTGCTGGCCGGGCTACCGGAGCTTCCGACCCTTCGCGAGTCCATCGCCATTCCCGACGATGCTCGCATGGAGATCAGCATTCTCGAGTCGCAGTATCGCGACTTCAGTGGCATTGCGGTGGCTCCCTCCAAGGGCAGCCTCACTCGCAACATCGACCCGAAGATGGTCGAGTACCGCTTCGATACCTTCTACGGACAGGATGCTTGGTTCCCTTCCGAGTTGGCGAAGTTGGATGATCCCTACATCATGCGCGCACATCGTGGGCAGGTTGTGGAATTGAACGCCTTCCAGTACAACCCCGCTGTTGAGACCCTGCGTGTCTACGACAGAGTTGTGGTTGAGATCAAGAGCGCCGGTCCTGGCGAAATCAACGTGCTGGAGAAGAAACCCCTTCGCAGCTCGGCCGAGTTTCAGAAGGTTTATGAACGGCACTTCCTGAACTTCGATAGCGGCGATCGCTACACCTCGGTGCCCGAAGTGGGCAATATGCTGGTGGTCTACTACGACGCCTTCGAATCTCAGATCCAGCCGCTGGTGGACTGGAAAAACCAGATGGGTATCCCCACCGAGATGGTCCCCATCTCCTCGGCGGGTTCCACGGGCACGCAGCTCAAGAGCTATGTGCAGAATTACTACGATAACACCGGCGTCTGCTTCGTCTTGCTGGTGGGCGACGGGCCCCAGATTCCCTATCTCAGCACGGGCGGCGGCGCCAGCGATCCTTCACTGGGTCTTTTGGCCGGTGGCGATAGCTACCCCGAGGCCTTCGTGGGACGCATTTCCGCGACCAATGCGGGCGAAGTTGAGAACCAGGTCGCCAAGGCCATCGAGTATGAGCGCGACGCTCAGGCCGGCGCCGACTGGTATCACAAAGGCACGGGTATCGGATCTTCCGAGGGTTCGGGCATCGGAGACGATGGCGAATCGGACTGGGTGCATCAGAACAACATCCGCGCCGACCTCCTCGGTTTCACCTACACCGAAGTGGATCAGATCTACGATCCGGGCGCGCAGGACTATCACGTGACCAACGCCGTGAACAACGGCCGCAGCTTCATGAACTACACGGGTCACGGAAGCACCACGGCCTGGTCGACCACTGGTTTCAACAATACCGACGTGAACAATCTGTCCAACGACAACATGCTGCCCTTCATCGTTTCGGTGGCCTGTGTGAATGGAAACTTCCCGTCCAGCACCTGCTTCGCCGAGGCCTGGCTCCGCGCCACCAACGGCAGCGAGCCCAGCGGTGCGGTGGCCATGTACGCGTCCACGGTAAACCAGCAGTGGGCCCCGCCCATGTGCGGCCAGGATGAGATCACCGATCTGCTCGTGGCCGAGGAAAAGCGCACTTTCGGTGCTCTCTGCTTCAACGGCTCATGTCAGATGATGGACGAATACGGCAGCAACGGTATGAGCGAATTCAAGAACTGGACTGTCTTCGGCGATCCAAGCTTGCGCGTTCGCACCGACACACCCACCGCCTTGGCCGTTGGCCATGATGGCAGCGTGGATCCCGAAGCCACGAGCTTCACCGTGAACACCGAGCCCGGCGCGCTTGCAGCGATCAGCTACGGCGGCGTCTACCACGGTTCGGCTTTCGCCGATGGTTCAGGTGTGGCGAGCATCGACATTGTTGGAAGTCTGCCCGAAGACAGCGAGGTGACCCTCACGGTCAGCGCCTTCAATATGTTCACCCACATCGAGGCCCTGCCCACCAGCTCGCCCTTGATTCCTTTCTGCGAGGTGACTCCCGGATCGCTTAGTCGCATCATGCCGCCCAACGAAGTTGGCAGCGATATGTTGACCATCCACAATACGGGTGTCGAGGGTTCCACCCTCAGCTACTCGGTGGAAGTGCTTGGATTCAACACCAGCTGGTTGAGCTGTCCTGCCGACTGCTCGGGAGACATCCCTTCCGGCGAGAGTGTGAGCGTCCAGATCAGCTATGACACATCCGGTATGGGTGACGGCAGCTACAACGCCTCGATCAGTGTGGGACACAATGCTCCCGGCGCATCGGTTGTCGTGCCGGTGCAGCTCATCGTTAGCGCCGACGGCACCGACGCCGCCGATCTTCCGGCCATGCTGCAGCTGAGCCAGAACCATCCCAATCCCTTCAATCCCAAGACGAGCATCAGTTTCGCGCTGCCCGCCGAGGGATCGGCCCGCCTGGAGATCTTCTCCATTGACGGTCGCAACGTGAAGATCCTGGTTAACGGTGTTCTGGATGCCGGTTCTCACGTGGTCATTTGGGACGGTATGGACAACAGCGGTAAGCCAGCTCCTTCGGGCATCTACTTCTATCGTCTCATTACCGATGATTCCACCGAGACGAAGAAAATGATGATGCTGAAGTAGTTAAGCAGGTGGGCAGAGACCCTCCCCTCGTTCAGGCTTCACATTACTCTCGGGGAGGGCCTTCTAGCCTCCCCGATTTTTTATAGGTTGATATGGCGCTCAAGTGGGCCCTCATGATGGATTCAGTTCACAATTTGTGAGATTGTGCAGAGGGATGAGCTGATAGACCCTTTCCCGAGAGAAATGTGAAGCTTGAACGAGGGGAAGGGTCTATCAGCTCTTTCTTCTGGGTAGTCTCACATGTCTGCAAAGTGGTATAATTCTGAAGGATATTCGGCTCAATCCGGGAGGGGAAAATGCGCCTAATTCTAACCGCCATCCTCATGGTCTTTGCGGTCTCGGCCTTCGCTGTCGAGGAGCACACCATGATTCGGTTCCATATCGACACGGCCATCGATCAGGACTACATCGATGAGAACGCCGGTCGGCTCGACATCGCCGATGGTCGGCGCGAGCAGTACTACGACATTGTCGCCATGGAAGATGATATCGAAGCACTCCAGGGTCTAGGTTTCAGGATTGAAATACTGCAGCCGCAACTGGAAAGCTTCTACGCTTCACAGTACACGAACTCCCGAAGCAACTTCGGCATCTATCACACCTATCCTGAGATGGTGGAGTTCGTCGACAGCCTTCGCATGCGCTTCCCCGAAGTGATCAGCGAAAAGTTCTCTATTGGACAGAGCATCAACGGAAACGAAATCTGGTGCTTCCGCGTTTCGGACAATCCCGACGTGGACGAGGACGAGCCCGAAATTCTCTTCGACGCCATGCACCATGCCCGAGAGATCATGGCCGGCGAAATGTGCATCATGCTTGGAGAGTATCTGGGTGAGAACTACGGCAGCGATCCCGAGATCACCAACCTCGTGGACACTCGCGAAGTCTACATCATTCCCATGGGTAACCCCGACGGCGTGCTCTACAATGAGCAGACCAACCCCACCGGTGGCGGCATGTGGCGCAAGAACCGTCGCAACAACGGCGACGGCACCTACGGTGTGGATCTCAATCGCAACTACCCCTACGAATGGGGCTGCGACTACGGCAGCAGCGGATATCCGGGCGATGAGACCTATCGTGGAACGTCCCCCGGCAGCGAAATTGAGACGCAGCACTTCATGAATTTCATCAATGCCCACAATTTCACGATCAGGCAAAGTGTTCACACCTACGGTGACCTGACGCTCTACCCCTGGGGCTATACGACAGCCAACACGCCCGATGAAGCGCTATTCCGTGAAATGGCCGCGCAGATGGTCATGTACAACGGCTACACGCCTGGGCAGCCTGGCGACGTGCTCTACGATGTTTGTGGCGGCACTTTCGACTGGGATTACGGTGCTCAAGATGAGCACGGTAAGATCTACGGCTTCACCAATGAGATTGGCAGCAGCTTTTGGCCCTCGGAAGCCAATCGCCAGCCCTACTTCGACGAAAACATCTGGCCTGCCATCTATCTGATCGGCATGGCCGGCAACCTTACCAATGTGACCATCGAGCACGATCAGCTACCCTTCACGGCCGACTATGTCTACGGATATGATGTCGAGGCCATGGCTCAAGGGTACGGCGGTGCAGACATTGTCGTTGGGAGCGGGAAGCTGAATTACCGCGTGGGTGGTGGGTCCTTGAACAAAGTGACCATGAGGGGTGGGGGCGGCGGCATGTACACCGCCCGCCATCCCGGCCCAACCCAAGGGTCGGGGGGGGAGTAGTGCGTCGATGCCGAAGATGTCAACTGCAACGATGGCGCCGACGCCCTCAACCCC
>JACNKJ010000078.1 GCA_014382085.1 bacterium | reverse complement strand
GACGTGAAGCAGTTCGAGCGTAGTGTGACTGTGAAGGGCCTGTCCGAACGCGAGTACGATGCGGACATCGTAATCTGGCCGATCCAGTTCACAGGTGCAGACAACAATCTTGAATCTCTGTACCACTCCATTGATGGCAACACGCAGCGAATCAGGACATTTTTAGTCGAAAACGGAGTCCATTCTGAGGCGATCACCTTTTCCATTCCGGCGATTACCGATAAATCCGCTCAGCAATATGGCGGCAGCGCACGTCCAGAGTTCCGATATACGGCGTTGCAGACGGTGACGGTGTACTCGAATGACATCGAATCGGTGCTGGGAGTGATGAGTTCATTGTTCGAACTGGGCAAACAAGGCATCGTGTTCACCGGAGGTGACTACCAGTCTCAAACCGAGTATCTCTTCACTCGACTGAACGAAGTGAAACCCGAGATGGTAGAGGAAGCGACCCGTAAAGCCCGGGAGGTCGCGGAGAAATTTGCCTCGGATTCCAACAGCGAATTGGGAAAGATCAAGAAGGCATCCCAGGGTCAGTTCAGCATCAGTCAGATCCAGCCGAACCAGGAGTCGTGAATGTCCACTAGTCATCGTTTTTTGAAATTCCTGGCGGCTTTGACCTGGTACGGCGGCGCTGTGGCCCTGGCGATCAAAGGGGTTGGTCTCCTTTGGGAGGCTCAGGCACAAAAGGCAGGGCCGGGATGGGTATGGCTGGCACTGGCCATCGGACTCGCTGCCGGACTCGTGAAAGGGGCAACCCTCTTCTCCTTCAGTTGCAAAAGAAACCTGGATAGAATCGATGGGTTGTCTTCGCCCAAACTATGGCAATTCTTCCGTCCGCGGTTCTTCCTGTTTCTCGCGCTCATGGTTAGCTTGAGTGCCTTGCTGTCCGGGATGGCACATGGGCACCATATTTCCCTGCTCGCGGTGGGAGCCCTCGACCTCAGTATCGCCACGGCATTATTCGGAAGCAGTTACGTTTTCTGGAAAGAGAGGAAGCCGCAGCCATGCAATCCATCAATTTGATTCGCGACAACCTGAAAAAGAGTCGCGATCTTGTCCTCTTAAACATAGACGGAATGAAGGAGCATGCCTTCGTTTTTCCGACTCCGCGCGGCGGCGCCCACACTCTCTGGGTGCTTGGGCATCTGGCTTACATCGAGGGCTTGGTCATTCGCCAACTCATGCTGGGCGAGAGAAATCCATTGGCGGATTGGGAGGCGTCCTTCGACGGAACCGATGTGGCTTCGGAAGCGCAGGCCTTTCCACCCTTTGACGAGGTGATCGCCAAATGCCGTGAGATGCGCCAGGGAACCATCGCTCTCATCGATTCCATGTCAGAGGAAGATCTCGACAAACCGAGTTCAGAAGTTCCCAAAGGCTGGGACAAAACCTTCGGCACTTATCGCCATTGCCTGCAATATCTCGCCGACCATTGGTACATGCACCGCGGCCAACTGGCCGACGCCCGGCGTGCCGCGGGCCTGGATAGAATGTGGGTTTGAAAATGGGTTCCCCGTTTGGGGTAAAATCTGGGAGAACGATTCATGACAACTCTTGTTGTGGGTGCAAGTGGTGCCACAGGCCGGCTCCTCGTTGAGCAACTACTCAGCCGAGGGCAAAGGGTCAAGATCCTTGTGCGATCTGTGAACAGCTTGCCGGAAAAAGTTCTGAAGCATGAAAATCTAACTGTGATTCTGGCAAGCGTTCTTGATCTTGGTGACAGTGAGATGTCACAACATGTTCAAGGCTGTGATGCCGTGGTTTCCTGCCTGGGACACAATATAAGTTTCAAGGGTCTCTTTGGGCAGCCTCGCAGACTTGTAAGGGATGCCACCCGTCGACTGTGCGGCGCCATCAAGGCCAACGAGGTCGAGGTGCCGCTTAAGTTCCTGCTCATGAATACGACAGGAAACAGCAATCGAGATCTGTCCGAGGAAATATCATTCGCTCAGAAGTGCGTGCTTGGACTTCTACGACTACTTCTTCCACCGCACGCCGATAATGAGCAAGCAGCGGATTACTTGCGCACCGAGGTAGGCCAGAACGATAATCAGATTGAATGGACGGCGATTCGTCCGGACAACCTGATCGATGACAGTGAAACGAGTAGTTATGAAGTTCACCCTTCCCCAACGAGAAGCGCAATCTTCAATGCCGGCACCACCAGTCGAATCAATGTCGCTCACTTCATGGCTGAGCTGATTCACGATCAAGCATTGTGGACGCGGTGGAAGGGTCAGATGCCGGTGATTTACAACAGCAGCAGTTAGATCATGGGCCCCAAGAGGGAGTCCCCGCCATGAGGTCGGACTCGTTGCCGAGCTTGTGAAAGGGGCAATCCTCATCTCCTTTGGGAAGTAAGCAAACCGGGAGATTCTCCTGCTCAGTCCAGACCGTCCATCCAATCCGACATGACTTGCAGCGACAGTCCGATATTCCCGATATGGCAGTGATTCTGCGCGTTCTCCTCGCGCGTGAACACATGCTCTGTCACAGATCGGGCCGATGTGAGGCGGCGAAGCTGCTGCTCGTGGAGCCTGAAGGGTATGAAATGATCCTCCTTGGAGGGGAGGAGAAGTACGTCCTGCCTCACCTGATCCGAACGCAGGTTCGCTTCATTCATCTCAAGTGCGAGATCCAGGGCCTTCATGGGACGCTTCTCGTCGAGCACGAACAACAGGTGGCTGATGTTCCATGCCTCCATTCCCTCCTGGCTGATTTTGCGCATGGAAAGCCAGTTCGTGAATCCCTCCAGGTGGTTTCGGAAGAACTTCATGATTCCCATGGCCAGCGCGGAGGACACCTTCGAGTAATCATAGGCGTGCCCATAGGCGATGACGCGCTTCAGGCGAGATTCGAACGAAGCCGCTCTCAAGGCGAAGTAGCCGCCCAGGGAAAGTCCGATCAAGGTGGCGTCTTTCGAATCGAAGTGGTCGAGGACCGCGGCGACTGGCTTTTCCCAGCGATAGTCAAGTGTCAGGCCATGTCGACGTCGGGCCGCACCTTGTCCGGGTCCTTCGAAGGCGATGACCCTGTAACCCTTCGAGGCGAAGAAGTGCTGGAGCGAAACGAACTCTTCAATGAAGGAATCATAGCCTCCGTGTAGGAGGATGTCTCCTCGCCCCCCTGCTTCGCCCATGACCATTGCTGGAAGTGCGCCTCCCGAATAGGGAATCAGAACGCGCTCGTAATCCAATTCGTGAAAGGCCGCCTCGAATAGCTCGAGGAATGCGTCGTAGAAGGGTATTTTGTCGGGATCATGGGGGAAGGTGTAGAACTCCGCGGATCGGTAGTGGAAGGCCGCGTTCATCAAGCGTCCCTCTTCCTTGGCGCGTTCAGCTTGGCGAAGCATCTCTGATTTCCAGTCGCCGAAGTTGCGAATGCGAGTGCCTGCTGCCACCTGATCCTCTAGCCTAGCGTAAGCAAGGGAGTAGGGCCTGTTAAGTTGGAAATTGAAAAGCTGATCCTTGTGGAAATCTTGGTAGCCCACGGGAAAAATGAAAACCGGTTTGGTGGAAGACGGCATCTACGACCCCTCTCGTCATCATCCCATCCCTGAATTTAAGCGACGTGAGGAGAATCTGAAGGAGATTGGCGAGAAAGGAAACAAAAAAGGGCCCCCCGAAGGAGGCCCCGCCAGGAGGAGTGGCGAGAGAACTATTCGCACCATTCCATCCAGCGTCCACCCATGTGTCCTCGGCTCATGAAGCCTTTTCTGTAAAAGCCCCAGATGGATCCTACGGCTTCGAATTCATCCGAGCCTTCTTCACCGATGGGTGTCAGCCATTGGCCGTGATAGTCCCCGTCCCCGTGACGTATCTGATGCGTCACCCAGCGGCCTCGGAGCATGGCCCAGAAATTCCCATCCAGGTCGATGAGTTTTCCACGGAAGACGTTTTCACCGTCATCCGAAATGCCCCAGTGTCCGCGATAGTGGCCCATGAGTTCGCCTTCCCAGCTGAACCATCCGCCGCGGAAAATTCCCGCGTCGGTTTCACCGTCCACCCAGATGCCGCTCATGAAGCCGTTGGGACAATTCAGAACGCGCAGGGAGTGAATGGAGAATTGATTTCCGGCCTCGTCCACGTCGACCACCTCTGTGTAGGCATCGAGGGAATCCACGGGAATGCTGTAGACGAGATCGCCCAGTTCGACGTGCAGCAGATTGCCGCCACCGAGGCCGGGCTCGTCATTGATTATTCGAATCAGCAGGCCGTCATTGTGCGTGGTGGTCTGGCTGACCAGATCGATTCGGCTTGAGCTGTCGCGTTCGATGATCCAATCGGTACCGGGTTCGAAGCGAATGAGTCGCTTCACTACCAGCGCGCCTGAGTCCACCCAGATGCTACCGCTCCAGTCGGTGGGGTCGGTGCTTTCAGGATTGTACTGAAGCTGACCCCAGACCAGACGCGCATAGGCGACCACGTTGGAGGGATTTTCACCCATCGCGATAATACCCGAGTCGTTCTCCCAGGGATCACCGGCGGGCTTGTCTTCGATGAACATGCTGAAGAACGAGGCGTCGCCGAATCCGGGCTGCTCGTTTGATGTGGCCTCGCCACCGTTCTCCTCCTTGATGTCGGAATTCAGGTCCTCGACGGAA
>JACNKJ010000293.1 GCA_014382085.1 bacterium | reverse complement strand
CCGGCATCAGCTCCACCGCTCCGGCGCGCTGGGGGATTTGGCTGCGCAAATCGTTTAGGGCCTCCGCAGCATGAAGGGGTCGTCCGATGGATTCGAGCCAGTCTTCCTTGGGCCCCAAAGCCGGACCCACGAGATCACGCTGATCGAATCGAGCCAGCAACCACTCCAATTCGGCCAGTGCCCGATCGGGATGCCCATTCTGTTGTTCCAGCCTAGCCAGACTCAGGGAGGCAAAACCGGCCAGGGGATGGTCTGACATGTTGCTTTTTAGAGCGAGGTAGTCCGGGCGTGCGCTTTCGGCGTCTTCCTCGGCGCGTAACTCGGCGCGCTCATAGAGGGCTCGTCCCAAAATTTCGCGATCGGAACTGTGGTCGATGAGCCAGCCCAAAAGCTGATGAGCGGCCGCGCGGTCTTCCTTGGCGCGAGCGATCCGCGCCGAAAGCAATACCGCATCTCCATGATGAACACAGGCGGCATGTTCGCTGAGTAAAATTTCCAAAAGTGAGGAGGCGTCGTCCAGCAAGCCCGCCTGAGCGCCGGCATGGGCTGCCAGGTAAAGGGCTTCACAGGCCCGGGGATCGTCGGGCGCTGCGGCCCTGAATGCCCGTGCTCGCTCTATGGCCGAAATGGGTCGCCCGAGAGTCAAATAGCAATGCTCCAGCTTCCAAAGCAATTCCGATCTCTCAGGATGCTGGGGATTGCGCTGGAGGAAGGATTCCATCTCCGCCGAGGCCAGCTCATTCAGGCCGTCGCCCATGAGCTTGTCGAAGAAAACGAGTTCCTCCTGCTCGTCCAGAGCGAATGCGCTCAAGGAGACTAGCAGAGAGAGCAGGGTGAATAGGGACCTGGAAATAGGCCTCGGCATGTTTCTCCTAGGGTTGAATGCGATGCATCAGCCTTGGAAAGGGGATGCACTCCCGGATGTGCTGGCGCCCGGTCAACCAGGCCAGGGTGCGTTCGATACCGATGCCGAAGCCCGCATGAGGAAAGCTGCCGTAGCGTCGCAGATCGAGATACCATTCGTAGGGCCCCGACGGCAAATTGTGCTCGGCGATGCGCTCCTGCAGGTATTCCAGATTGTCCGCTCGCTGCCCGCCTCCGATAATTTCGCCATAGCCCTCGGGGGCGAGACAGTCCACCGAAAGACTGTACTTGAGGTCTTCCGGGTCCGGCGCCATGTAGAAAGCCTTGATGGCGGCCGGAAATCGGTGCACGAAAATAGGACGATCGAAGGCCTTGGTGAGAATGGTCTCATCCTCGCCGCCGAAATCACCGCCCCATTCCAAGTCCTGCCCCTTTTCCTTGAGCATGGCGATGGCCTCGTCGTAGTGAACGCGGGGAAACGGCGCTTTGACCTTTTCCAGCGGGGTACAGTCGCGCTCTAGCACACGTTCCAACTCGTCGCGATGCTTGGCCAGCACCTTGGCGGTCACGAACTCCAGCATCTGTTCCTGGATCTCCATCACATCGTCCAAATTCGCGAAGGCGATCTCTGGTTCCAACATCCAGAATTCCGTGAGATGGCGACGGGTCTTGCTCTTCTCCGCACGGAAGGTGGGACCGAAGCAATAGACCTTGCCGTGAGCAGCGGCGGCGGCCTCCATGTAGAGCTGGCCACTCTGGGTCAAATAGGCCTTGTCGCCGAAATACTCCACCTCGAACAGCGTGGTAGTGCCTTCCACGGAGCTGGGCGTGAAAATGGGTGCGTCCACCAGCAGGTAGCCTTCCTTGTCGAAAAACTCACGAAGAGCGCTGATGAGGGTGCCGCGAATGCGCATGAGGGCGTGCTGTTTACTGCTGCGAAGCCAGAGATGGCGATTCTCCAGCAGGAAATCCACGCCGTGATCTTTTGGCGAGATGGGATAGTCCACGCTGTCGGCCACGAGCTCGATACCGCTGACTAGCATTTCGAATCCGCTGGGAGCGCGATCGTCGGGCTTGACCTCGCCGGTTACTCTGAGACTGGCTTCCTGGTTCAAGCCGCTGGCCAACTCAAAGAGCTCTTCGCCCACATCGGCCAAAGCCACCACCGCCTGGATAGTGCCCGAACCGTCTCGGATCTGGAGAAACTGCAGCTTCTTGCTGCCTCTTCGATTATAGAGCCAACCCTCCAGGGTTACGGTCTTGCCGCTGAATTCGCCGATCCCTGCAATGCTAGTGTCCTTCATGGGCCGATCCTCCTCGGGAATTCAGTCAGTTTAGCAAAGCGCTCCCCCATTGCAAGGTCAGGCTGAACCTTTGATGGCGAGCACAAAAAAGGAGGGGAAGCGTCCTTCCCCTCCAAATCGCTCAAGATGGCGACCCTGTTACTTCTTCTTGCGGGTCACTTTTCTCTTAGCGGTCTTCTTCTTAGCCGTCTTTCTCTTAGCAGCCTTCTTGACCACTTTCTTTTTGACGACCTTCTTCTTGGCCTTCTTAACGACCTTCTTCTTGGCTACCTTCTTCTTGGCCTTTTTGACGACCTTCTTCTTGGCGGTCTTCTTCTTGGCAACCTTCTTCTTCACGGCCTTTTTGCGTACAGCCTTCTTTGCCGTCTTCTTCTTCGCGACCTTCTTCTTTACCGCCTTCTTGCGAACGACCTTCTTCGCAGTCTTCTTGCGCGCAGTCTTTTTCACGGCGCGCTTGGCAGTCTTCCGGACAGCCTTCTTAGCCGTCTTTTTCTTGACGGCCTTTTTGGCGGTCTTCCGGACAGCCTTTTTAACAGCCATTGCCTATCCTCCTAGGTAGGTAAGCGGATTGCTCTCGAAGAGGAACATGTCCTACTTCGAATTCAGAATTATCGGAAGTGTGGAAAACTTGTAAAGTAGATTCTTCGTATTACGCGTTTTTTTTTCACTCGCGTTTATTCGACAGCCATCGCCTTTTCGGGATCACCTTGCAATTCATCGGCGATGTTTTCGATCACAGGGCTTTCAGTATTCACTCCGCGAATGACGACATGCGCACGTTTCCACGGTGCTTCTTTACGAAGGTAGAGGGACTGCGCACCCAGGCGGGACTTGACGAAACGCACTTCGTGCTTCTTGCGTTTCTTCTCAGGAAGGTCTTCAAGTTCGATCTCGATGGCACGTTCAAAATCGGTCACGAGGTAGATTCGAAAGTCAAAATATGCGGAGAGATCTTCCTGAAAAAGGAAGGGACCGTCCAAAAGCAG
Source organism: bacterium (assembly GCA_014382085.1). GTDB lineage: Bacteria > Krumholzibacteriota > Krumholzibacteriia > JACNKJ01 > JACNKJ01 > JACNKJ01. The sequence continues at coordinate 1,477 of JACNKJ010000293.1, read as the reverse complement.
AGCACTCCGAGTGTTGAGCGAAATGTTCCGTTTTTCGCTGATTCGCTCCCGATCACTGTCATAATGGTCGTAACTCACCGAAGTGGCCAGACCCCCTTGAAGGGGCAAAAGGAACTGTTCGCGAAGACGATCCATGGCGTAATGCTTCCGATAGTAACGTTCGGCTTCAGGATAATCGCGATTGCGACGGTCCTTTTTGGGTGCTGTAAAGCTTTCCATGGAAAGGAGAGTGGGCTCCAATCCGAGAGAACTCAGATTGCTCGCCAGTATTTCCGAAAAGCCGCTTTTACCCGAATTGTCGATGCCATTGATGCCAGCGACCATGTATCGATCTTTGCGGGCACGGCGAACCCGAAGCATGAGCGAAGCGGTGTCCCGCATCACCAAAGACCGCGGACTGATCTGTTCGAGCATATCACCTTCGACGGCTTCGAGAACGGCCATTCCCACCTGCCTAGCCAATCGAATGCGCTTCTCATTTTTCGTGACCAGAAGTGTATCGCTAAGGCGTCCCTCACGATGAAGCGTTTGCAAAAGTGGCAGACCGTCCTCACGGGGATCTCCGCTTAGGATGGACTTGAATTCTGCCCCTCCCGGTGCAAGGCGGGCAGAATCGCCAGGCGCAAAAAGCCGCCAATCGCGCCCCTTGGGATCGGGTCCTCTAAGGGCAATCCCATCCCCGGTGATCATATCGGCGTCAAAGAGAATGCTTTTGCAGGCGCTGAGAAGGATGGGCGCGCTCATACTATCGATCCGGTGTCATCAGAGGGCCCGAGGCTGATGAGAGATTGCTTGGTCGGATCCAGATACTCGGCAGCAACTCGCTGAAGATCGCCTAGACTCACCGCGTCGATGTGCTCGACGATTTCGGGAATCTCCAGAAAGCGCCCGAATCCCAATTCGTTCTTGGCCATGCGCGCCATGCGCGCCCCGATGCTTTCCATGGCCAAAAGCATGTTTCCCTTCAATTGCATGCGCGCATCTTCCAATTCTCTCGCCTCACAGTGGTGGTTCACCAGGGAAGAAAACTCCTCCAGGGTTCGATCCACGGCCTCGCCGCTTCGCGAGGGCGAGACCGCCATGTAAGTACCCTGAGTTCCCGTATCGCTGGCGAAGTCAGCATAGCTGAAAACCGCATAGGCCAGTCCAGATTTTTCGCGAATGCTCTGAAAGAGGCGACTGCTCATACTGCCGCCCAGAATCGTATTGAGAACCAACATTGCGTAGCGATCGGGATCGGACAGGCTCATGCCGGTTCTTCCCAGCCATAGATGCTGCTGCTGATAGGGGCGATCGATACGCCTCAGACCCCGTTTCGCGGGAAGAATGGGAACGCTTCCATTGGTCGGCGTGAATCCGCTGGGAACCTGAAACTGCTTCTCCACGCGATCTCGAACGTCGTCATGGGCAAGCGGCCCGGCCACCGAAATGACCACCTGCTCGGCCAGGGAACGCACACCCATCCAGCGCCGAATAT
>JACNKJ010000292.1 GCA_014382085.1 bacterium | reverse complement strand
AAGAACGCGGGAATGAGCAAGAGGTAGATAGGAAGGCGGGCACCGCAGGAAATGAAGGGCAAAATGAGCATTGTGATGAGCCGATCCCGCCGACTTTCCAAAGTTCGGGTGGCCATGATGGCGGGAATGGTGCAGCCGAAACCGATGAGCATGGGAATGAAGCTTTTACCGTGAAGGCCGAAACGATGCATCACGCGGTCCATGATGAAGGCGGCGCGGCTCATGTAGCCCGTGTCTTCGAGAATGCTGATGCCCATAAAGAGCAAGACGATATTGGGCAGAAAAACCATCACGCCGCCCACGCCACCGATGATGCCGTCCACAATAAGACTGTGCAGCCAAAGTAGGCGGCCGGCCGGCCAAAGGGCGGCGATGCCGCCTCCGAGCCAAGCGAACATGCCTTCGATGAGACCCATGAGTGGATCGCCCACGGAAAAGGTGAGCCAGAAAAGAGCGTACATGAAGGCCAGGAAAATGGGGAGGCCAAGTAGGCGATGGGTGAGTATCGCATCGGCGCGCTCGGTCTGGCTGATGCGATCTCTGCGCGCGGGACGGGTGAGCACTTCCTTGACCAATCCCAAGGCGAAGCCGTAGCGTCGGTCGGCGATGAGCGTGGAAAGCGCCTCGCCGCAACGATCCTCGATACCCAGGCGTGCCGCCTCAACCGTTTCACGAATCAGCTCGGGCTGGGGATGATTCTGCTCCACACCTTTACTGATTTCAGGATCACCCTCCAAAAGCTTGATGGCCGCGTATCGACGCGGCACGGGCAGATCATCGATCGACTCGAGCAGGGTTTCCAGCTTTTCGATTTCCGGTTCGATTTCTTGCCCATAGTTTACACGGCGCAGTTCGGTCTTTTTCCCGGCGCGCTCTTGAAGTAGGGCTTTGAGCTCGGGAACACCCCCGCCGCGATGCCCCTCGGTCTCCACCACCGGCGCGCCCGTGAGCTCTTCGATCTTCTGTGTATCTATGATCATGCCCTGACCGCGAGAAGCGTCGATCATATTCAGGGCGATGACCAGATTGACTTCCAACTCCAGCAGCTGCACGGCCAGATAGAAGTTTCGCTCCAGGTTGCTGGCGTCGATGACGTCCACCACCAGGTCGGGAGCGTCGTTAATGAGATAGGCGCGCGCCACACGCTCTTCCTCGCTTTGAGCGGTCAGGCTGTAGGTGCCGGGAAGATCCACCAGGCTCACTTGCGAAGTGCCATGCCCGTAACGCCCCCACTTCTTTTCAACGGTCACGCCCGGGTAGTTTCCCACATGTTGGCGACCGCCGGTGAGGCGATTGAAGAGCGAGGTCTTTCCGGAATTGGGATTGCCCGCTAAAGCGACGGTGATGGTCGCGGTCGAAGGAGCCTCGGACATGTGCCGGGCCATCAGATCACCTCAACCGCTATGGTGGATGCTTCGATCTTGCGCAGGGACAGGTTGTATCCCTTGAGCTTGATTTCGATGGGATCGCCCAAGGGCGCCACGCGCAGCATTTCCAGTTCAACTCCCGGCAGGAGTCCCATGTCAATGAGTCGCTGGCGAATGCTTGTGGCGGCCCGCACACTGATAACGCGTCCGCGATCGCCGGGCTTCATATCCGACAGCGCCACGCGACCGGCGCGGGAACTGAAGAAGCGTACGCTGGAATCGGGGAAATTCGACAGACAGTGGGCATTGCGGCAGGCCAGACCCTGGTTCTCTTCGCCTCGTTCCTGCTTTAGCACCTGGCCGTAGCAGTTGTTGAAGAGATCCACAATATTGCCGCCCGCCTGGGGACAGGACTTCAGGAATTCTACGAACGCGGCCAAACGGTCGAGGGTTTCCAAGCTGATTATGTGCTCGATGGAACAGGCGTCGCGTTCGGCCACCTCAGGGCTGACGCCCAAGATTTCACCTAAGAATCGAGTGATGAATTCGTGGCGCTGAAGCACGCGATGGGCGAGCGCTGAACCTTCGGGCGTGAGAGTCACCATTTCCCGGCGGCGATAGTCGATGAGCTTTTCCTTGGCCAGGCGTTTCATGGCGCCGGTTACGCTGGCCATGCGAACGCCCTTGCGCTCGGCGATATCCTTGACTCGCGCCTCGCCCTTTTCCTGATCCAGCTGAAGGATGATCTCCAGATAGTCTTCGAGACTTTCCGATAGATTGCTGATCTGAGCCAAAGCCTGCCTCCCATGAATAGCCGGTAAAGTAGCCTAGGCTAACAAAATTGTCAAGATGGCCAGAGCCTTGTATCTGCATAATATAGAATAAGATAGGGTTTTTCTAACAAATGCCAATCACAGGCCCGCAATGCTGGGTAGCTTGCGGGAATCACAACTCTGCCCTAGGATAACCCCCATGACTGTCCAACTTCGCGCTTTAATTCTACTAGGGCCCCTCCTCATCTGGATTGGGGCTCCCCTTGTTCACCTGGTACATGAGCATGGCGAAGAGGACGGCGATCATCACTTCTGCACCCTCTTTCACGATCTTAGCCATCAACTTCAGGATGAAGCTCCTCCCTCAGGACCGAGCTACACTCTGCTCGAGGCTATGATCGAAGAAAGCATCCTTACTCCCAAGGATGACTTCAGCTGCTCCCCATCCATTCGCGCACCTCCCGCTCCTGCCTAAGCAGTAAAAAAAACTACCACCCATATACTCCGGATAGCTCCGGTGGATTTTGCATGCACGGAGGTTGCTATGCGCATCATTGTATCCCTGCTTGCCGCGATGCTTGTCATCGCAGCGACGGCAATGGCATCGAGTACGAGTACGGGCATCAGTCGAGATTTCAATCCGGCCATCAGCGCCAACAGTTTGATTCTGTATTCCTCAGGACTGCTCGCAGAGGCTGAAGAGGAAGGCGGCGAAGAACACGACCACGATCATGGCCTGGGGGCCGGTCTATTCATTCAAGAGACCGAACTGCAGCTCAGCGCCAATGTGGATCCCTACAGCAAAGCCGTGCTGACCCTTGCCATGCACGGTACAAGTGGCATCGAGCTTGAGGAAGGATTTCTGCAAACTCGGCGGCTGCCCATGAATCTTGGACTACGGGCCGGACAGTTTCTGTGGGAGTTCGGCAAGCACAACAGCTACCACACCCATCAGTATCCTTTCGTGGAGAGACCTCAGGCTTGGGACGAGCTCCTCGGTGAGCACGGTCTCAGCGGTGTAGCATTGGAGCTTAGCTGGCTAAGTCCTCTGCCTTGGTTCGCGGAAGTCTCGGGAAATGTCTTCCCCTTGAATCATAGCGTCTATGGAGAGCACGCCGAAGCACCCGAGAACGTCTGGGGACAGTCGGCGCGGCTGAAGCAGCTCTTCGAGCTCGGTGAACGATCCACCTTGGAGTTTGGCGGCAGCTGGCTCGCCAGCAAGGTCGCCCACGAACACGAAGATGAGATCGAGGAAGGCGACCGTATCTTCCTCGGCCTGGACGCTACCTGGAAATGGATCGGCTCCGGCGCTAATGCGAAGCAGTATGAACTCCAGGGTGAGTGGCTGCGCCGAGGCGACACACTACCCGATGAAGAGATCACTCACGATGGCTGGTATCTGGCCGGACGCGCCAAGGTCAGTCGGCGCATCTGGATCGGGGCGCGTTACGACGCCTTCCTCCCTCAGTCTGATGATGAGCATGAGGGTGAGAAAGAAGAAGGTGAAGAGCACGGCCATCTCGAAGAAGGCTCCACCATCGCGGTATCTCTCGCCTTCGTACCCAGCGAGTTCCAGGCCTGGCGCCTGGACCTGATGCAGAGAAGCATCGGGGAGGAAAACTACAACGGCCTTCGACTCCAGGCGAACTTCACCATTGGCAGTCACCCGGCGCACCGCTACTAGGAGACGCCATGAAAAGAAGTCTGTTTGCGGCGCTCGCCCTCCTGCTTATGCAGGGGGCGGCCTTCGCAGAAATCAAGGTGGTGGCAACGCTCACCGAGATCGGCGCTCTGGTCGAGGAAATCGGCGGGGAGCGAGTGAGCGTGTCGACCCTCGCCCGAGGTGATGAAGATCCTCACGCCATCGCTGCCAAGCCCAGCCATAGCCGGCGCATGAGCCGGGCCGACCTGCTCGTCTACAATGGACTCGAACTGGAAGTCGGATGGCTACCTCTGCTCATCGAAGGTGCGCGAAACCCACGCATCCTCGATGGAAGCTCCGGGCATCTGAACCTCTCGGATTTCATCGAGCCGCTGGAAGTGCCAGAGCATGTGGATCGAAGTCAGGGGGACGTTCACCCCCAGGGAAATCCACATTTTACTGTGGATCCTGGCCTCTACCCCGATCTCGCCCGTGCGATCGCCGCGCGCCTGACGCAGCTCGATCCGGAGGGAAAAGATCACTACGCATCGCGATTGACGAAGTTCACTACACGTTGGCAAGCACAGCTAGTGGATTGGCAGCATCGACTTGAGTGTTTAGCGGGATTGAAGGTCGTCGCCTACCACAGCCAATGGGCCTACTCCGCCAGGCGTTTCGGTTTCGAGATTGTCGATCATGTGGAAAACCATCCGGGCATTCCACCCTCACCGCGACATATCAAGGCACTTCAGAAGAGGATCCAGCGGGAGAATATCCCGTTGCTGATCTACTCGGATCTCATCCATCCTGAGACTCCGGAGAGGTTCGCCAAGCGCGCGGGCTGCAAGACAGCCATGCTGCCT
>JACNKJ010000287.1 GCA_014382085.1 bacterium | reverse complement strand
CGGTGGAAGTTCCGGGGCGGAGCGACAGCTACTACGCCACCCCTGAAACGCTGGGAAGTCTCGCGCGCTTAGCGAAGCCCAAGGGCACTGCGCTGATCTGTCCCTTCGATTCCTTTCTCTGGCAGCGAGAACGAGCCGAAGATTTGTTGGACTTTCGCTATCGCATCGAAATCTACGTTCCACCTCCCAAGCGCGAGTTTGGCTACTATGTGCTACCCATTTTGCACGAAGGCAATCTTGTAGGACGCGTGGATCCCAAGCTTCATCGCGATCGAAAGGAACTTGAGATCAAGGCCATCCACCTGGAGCAGGGTTTCAAGGCAGGCGCGGAATTCAAAAAGGCGCTAGGCGAAACCCTGCGCGATCTGGCAGGATTTCTGGACGCGGACAAGCTGAGCCTTCCGAAAGGTTGGCGTCGGCTATGATCCGCTGGCATGGACGATGCAGTGACCGGGATGAAAAGGACGAAGCGAATCTCCAGCCAAGGAGTTGAAATGAAATTCCGCATGAAAACTCTAGTTCTCGCCTTCGCACTGACGGCCATGATCGCCGGTTGTACCACCGTGACCTATGTTCCCAAGGATCCTCCGGCAGCGAAGAGTGAAGTGCGTCCAAGCAAACCGGGTCCGAAATATGTATGGGTGGATGGCCACTGGAAATGGACCGGACATAACTACGTCTGGGTGAAGGGCCATTGGGTTAAGGGAAAGGCCGGTAAAACCTGGATCAAAGGTCATTGGAAGAGGACATCCCGCGGGCATGTCTGGGTGTCCGGGCACTGGAAATAAGGCCGATGTGAATGTATATGGGGCCTCTCGCTTGACCGCGAAGGGCCCCTTTTCTATGCTGCCGGAACCCTCACCTCTGCTTAGGAGTTCCGTGGCCCTCTCGCCCCTCATCGATCCCTTCGGAAGGTCCATTCGCTACCTGCGAATCTCGGTGACCCCCTATTGTAACTTCAGGTGTCTCTACTGTCAGCCTGATGGACCTCATCTCCCCGAGGGCCCGCGCGAGGAAATCAGCCCGCGGGAATGGGAGAAACTGGTGACCCTTTTCGCACGCATGGGTGTCGAAAAGGTGCGGCTCTCCGGCGGCGAACCCACACTGCGAAAAGACTTGGTGGAAATCGTAAGCCGGCTTTCGAAAATTGAGGGCATCGGCGAGGTGAGTCTCTCCACGCACGCCATGCACCTGGCGCCCTTGGCCAAGGAGCTTGCCCGCGCGGGACTTTCCCGTGTGAATGTGAGCTTGGACACCCTCGACGCCGATCGATTTCGCGAGATCTCCGGGCGCGGAGATCTTCGTCGCGTGATTGAAGGCGTCGATGCGGCTTTGGCCGCGGGATTGGATCCCATCAAACTCAATGCCGTGCCCATGAAGGGGATCAACGATCATGAGATTGGCGACTTTCTAGATTTTTCCGCCAAGCGCGGCCTTCGAATGCGCTTCATTGAACTGATGCCCGTGGGCGTAGCGCGCGAACTTTATGAGACAAGACGCATGAGTGGTGATGAAATTTTGGAGCGCATGAGAGAAAGCGGGAAATGGGCAGAGCTGGAGCGCCACGGGAAGGATGGGCCTGCGCGCATGTTCCAGCGTGAATCCGATGGCTTGCGTGTGGGGGTCATTCATCCTTTGGGTAAGAATTTCTGCGACAATTGCAATCGCGTGCGGCTAACCCATCGCGGGGAAATGCGCGGTTGTCTATTCGGCGCGCAGAACGTTCCGCTGCGACATCTGCTGGAAGCTGAAGACTGGGAGCGCGTACTGGAAGACGGTGTGCGTCAGGCTCTGCTATCCAAGCCGGAAAAGCATCGCCTGGAAGAAGGCGACGACGGCGAGCTGAACTCACTTGCCCAAATTGGAGGATAGATGATCGTCGAAATGCTCACCGTTGGGATCTTTCAAGAGAACACCTTCCTGGTGGGGGATTCCGTTAGCAAAAAGGCATTCGTGGTGGATCCCGGAGGGCCGGCCGACGAACTCATCGCACTGGCCTCGAAACTGGATCTTGAGATCGAGTGCATCCTCAACACCCATGGCCACATCGACCATGTGTTTGGCGCCTCCGAGTTGCAGCAGCGTTTGGGCATACCTTTTCGTATGCACGAAGATGACAATTTCCTGGTGGAAAACCTGAAAGAAATTTGCGGACTCTACGGCATGGAGCCCGTGGAACCGCCGCGTCTGGACGATCCAATCAAGGATGAAGACGTGGTCAAGGTGGGCGAACTGGAAGTGAAGGTCATCCACACTCCGGGTCATAGCCCCGGCGGAGTCTGTCTCAGCGTCAACAATCATCTCTTCGCCGGCGACACCCTTTTCGCCGGATCCATCGGCCGCACCGATCTGCCCGGTGGCGACCACGCCACGCTCATGCGATCCATTGCTGAGCGCATCATTTCGGCGCTGCCGCCCAATATGGTGCTTCACAGTGGCCACGGGCCCGACAGTAGCTTGGTGGAAGAAGCTGCCTCCAATCCCTTTTTGCGCAGGCTTTGAAGGTTCTCGACTCCGAGTATGGCCCTCAACTTGGCCGTGGAGCTCTAAAAGGGTATACTTAACTTCTGCACATCCAGATCTTGCATGAATTCTCCCCGCCCCATCGGAGGTCTCTGGGACATGCGCATGTTCAAAAACACCCGTCTGCTCGGTAGTGTCGTGGCGATGCTGCTTTTTGCCGGCACCGCTCTAGCTTTCACTGCCGTGGAGCAGAATGCGGATATCGAGATACACCTCGCCAGCTACGACCTGCACAACTACCGCTCCTTCGCCAGCGAGCAAGGCATCGCGGCTCTGCAGGCCGATCTGCGCTCCCTCCACTCTGCGGATTGGCAGGTCTGGTCATGGAACGCGCGCACACAGACTCCCCACTATGTGTTTGGCTCGCCCATCAATAAGAGAGCCACACTGGGCAATGCCCAAGATGCAGAAGCCGCGGCGCGGCAGGTCATCGCGGAGCACCCTTCGGTTTTCAGGGCCGACAATAGCGACCTGCGCTTGACGGCGGCCGAGCACGCTCGCGGCAAGTGGGCCCTGCACTTTCAGCAAACTCGGATGGGCATCGACGTGATGGGCGGCAAGGCCGTGGTTCTCTTCGGAGACAGCGGGTCGCTCTTGCTCATGGGTTCGGATTTCTATTCCGATATCGATCTGTCCCATGCGCCCACTCTATCAAAGGACGAGGCGGAGGAAATGGCGCGAGACGCATTGCCCTTCATTGCTTCCACCGATCGCTTGGACGGCGATAGCGAACTACTGATATTACCGGTTCCGCTGAGCGAAGAGGCGGTCGAGCATCATCTCGTTTGGCGTGTGCGTGTGCGCACGGAACAGCCCTTGGGAATTTGGGTCAGCGACGTGGACGCGCAGAGCGGCGAAATCTTGCAGCGTCGCAACGATATTCACTTCGCCTACAGTGGCGACACGGAAATTGGGTCCCAGGTCTACGGTTGGTGCGACGGCGTTTCCACAAGCAGTATTCCCTACTTAGATATCAACGTGGGCGGGCTGGGAACCGTGACCAGCGACGAGAACGGCAACTGGTTCCTCGCGGGCAGCGGCGGCGACCTTACGGTGACCGCCGATCTGGATGGTCCCTATGTTTTTGTGACCAACTTCGACGGCTCGGAAGCGTCCTTCAGCGCAACCGCCTCTGAGGGCATTCCCCTAACAGTGGATTTCAACAGCGGCAACGCAAGGCAGGACGAACGGGATACCTTCGACGCCGTGAATGATATCCACGACTTCTTCCAACTCTTCGCCCCGGAATTTGGATACGCCAATCAACGTATGCACGCCGTGATCAACCGCGACGATGGCTATTGCCCCTGTAACGCCTGGTGGGACGGTACCATCAATTTCTGCGCCGCCGGCGGCAGCTGCGCCAACACGGGTGAACTGCAGCAGGTCGTTCATCACGAATTTGGCCATGGTGTTCAGGCCGCCATTCTGGGTTATCAGGGCGATGAAGGCTTGGGCGAAGGTAACGGCGACATTCTGGGCAATCTCATGACCCAGGATCCCATCATTGGCCGCGGTTTTTACTCCGGTAACTGCGTGAGCGGCATTCGCAACTCGGACAACAATCTGAGTTACCCTGGTGACGTGGTGGGCGAGGAAATTCACTACGCGGGGCAGGTTATTGCAGGCTTCAACTGGGACGCCATGGTGGATCTGCAGACCCTTTACGACTCCGGCCCTCCGGCCTGGAATTCGCCGGGCACTCTTGTGTCGGCCAGCAATTGGCACTACGGCCGCGTGCTGGGCCATCCTGAAACGCAGCCCGATCAGGTGCTCTGGACATTCATCGCCGATGACGATGACGAAGACATTCTCAACGGCACGGTTCATGGCGACATCTACTGCGATGCCGCCGAGAACCACGGTTTCGATTGTCCCATTCCCGCGGGTATCGTCTTCGTACACACGCCGCTTGACGACACCACGGACAGCGACAACGCCTATCTCGTGAATGCTGTGATCTGGTCAGTGGAGGGGAACATCGATCCGGCCACCGTGAAACTGCGCTATCGCTTCGAAGGCGGTCTTTGGAGCGAAACTGCCATGACCGATCTGGGCGGCGGCAGCTTTGAAGCCGGCATTCCTCCCACCAGCGGCGGACGTGTTGACTACTACCTCTACGCCGAGGACGACCTGGGTACCGTGG
>JACNKJ010000200.1 GCA_014382085.1 bacterium | reverse complement strand
ACCGCGTCTATGAAGTGCTGGGTATGGAGGGCGGCAGTTGGCGTTTGCCCGACGGGCAGAAAGCAGCCCAAGAAACAGGAAGCGGCATAGACAGCGAACGTCGCAATGCCGTTGTGGAGGCCACGGAAAAGGTCTCGCCCGCGGTGGTGACCATTACCGTGAGCACGGTGCAGCGAGTGGCAGAACGCGGACCCATCTACGAGTGGTTTGGAAGATTCTATCAATCGCCGCCGCGCATTCAGGAAGTGCCTGTGTCCGCCATGGGCAGCGGTGTGATTATCAGCCCCTTCGGGCGTATCGTCACCAATCACCATGTGGTGGCCAGCGGTGGAAATATCAACGTGACATTGGCCGACGGTCGGCAGTTTCCGGCACGGCTTTTGGCCTCCAGTGCCAAGTACGATTTGGCCGTACTGGAGGTCGATCTGGACGGGGAGAGGCTGCCCTATGCGGAACTCGGCGACAGTGATGATCTCTTTATCGGCGAGTGGGCTATCGCCATCGGCAGCCCCTTTGGTTTCTACCTGAACGATCCACGTCCCACAGTAACGGTAGGCGTTATCAGCGCTCTGAATCGCGACGTGAAGGGTTCTGATGACGGCGGTCTGTTCAGCGACATGATCCAGACTGACGCGGCCATCAATCCCGGCAATAGCGGCGGACCTCTGCTGAACAGCCGGGGCCAGGTCATCGGCATCAACACCTTCATCTTCACCAAGGGCGGAGGCAGTGAAGGTATAGGATTCGCGCGCCCCATTAACACGGTCACCTGGGTGCTCAACGAATTGACCAAGCACGGCGAGGTGCGCGATCCATGGGTGGGCATCGACGCGGCTCCGGTTCTTCCACAATATGCCGAGCAAATGAACTTGTCCGTGAATCACGGTCTTTTTGTGACGAGAGTGTTCAATGACACTCCAGCGGCCGAGGCGGGAATTATTCCCGGCGACGTGATCATTGCCATCGCGGGTCTCGAGATTCGCAGTCAGGAGGCCGCCCGGCGCATCCTTTATCGTTTTGAGGTGGGCGACTACGTGGACATGACCATCAACCGTGATGGCGATGAGATTGCATTGCGCGTGCACCTGATAGCTCAAGAGGAGAATTGATTTGATCGAACGCTACACGCGTGCCGCCATGGGCGCGATCTGGGAAGAGAACGCAAAGTTCGCACGTTGGTTGGAAATTGAAATTCTGGCCTGCGAGGGCATGGCCCGATATGGAATCATTCCCGAAGAGGCCGCGAAAGAAATTCGCCAGAAGGGAGCCTTCGAGATCGAGCGCATTCTCGAAATCGAAGAGGTGACCAACCACGATGTCATCGCCTTCCTTACCAATGTCGCAGAACACGTCGGCGAGGCAAGCCGCTTCGTGCACTTGGGTATGACCAGCAGCGATATCCTTGACACGGGTCTCGCGATGGCCATGAAAGAGGCCGGCGAAATGCTTTTGGCCGAGGTGGATCGTCTCATCGAAGTGCTTCGCGCCCGATCCTTGGAATTCAAGATGACGCCTTGCATCGGCCGCAGTCATGGCATTCACGCCGAGCCGACGACCTTCGGCCTCAAGCTGCTGCTTTGGTATCAGGAAATGAAACGCAACCGTGATCGCCTGCGTCACGCGGTGGAGACGGTATCGGTGGGGCAGATTTCGGGAGCCGTGGGAACCTTGGCTCATATGGATCCTCGTGTTGAGGAATACGTTTGCGAGAAACTCGGTCTTTCCGTTGCTGAAGTTTCCACCCAGGTCATTCAGCGCGATCGTCACGCGGAGTTCATGTGTACGCTCGCTGTGGTCGCTTCAACTCTCGACAAAATTGGAACGGAGCTGCGCAACCTCCAGCGCACGGATATTCTTGAAGTGGAGGAAGCCTTCGGCAAAGGCCAGAAGGGTTCCAGCGCCATGCCGCACAAGCGCAATCCCATAACGGGAGAAAGAGTGAGCGGTCTGGCGAGGATCATTCGCAGCAACTCTCTGGCGGCCTTGGAAAACGTAGCTCTTTGGCACGAGCGCGACATTACGCACAGCAGTGTGGAGCGCGTGATCATTCCCGACAGCTGCATTCTTATGGACTACATTCTAGATAAGACCAGTCGCATTATCGAAGGTTTGCTCGTCTATCCAGAAAACATGCTCAAGAATATCTACACCACACGCGGTTTGGTTTTCAGCCAGAGTCTGTTACTTGCCTTGGTGTCCAAGGAGATCAGCCGTGAAGATGCCTATGCGCGCGTTCAGGCGGCGGCTATGAGTATCTGGAATTCAGACAAACAATTCCTTGATGCGGTGCTGGAAAGCGATGGCATAACCGAGCTTCTGTCGGAGAAGGAAATTCGCGATTGCTTCGACCTGGATCGGCAATTCGTTCACGTGGATCACATCTTTGCAAGAGCCCTGGAAGCCTAGTTTTACGGAAAAAAACACTGGACTCCGAGGCCTTGGCAGGCAAAAGTATCGCAAATCTAAAACAAACGGGCGATGAGCTCGACATCAAATTTGGAGGCCTCAAATGCGTTTCACTGCTGTTTTGATTCTCACCTTCTTTGTCATGGCTTCTTCGGCGCTGGCCATGGACACCAGCCAAATTTCTTGGTACGCGCATGGTGACTTGGCTCTTCCTTCCGGTTCCTTCGGTGATTTCGCCGGAACGGGTTTCGGTGGTGGAGTTGGTGGAGCGATGCCCTATAGCGAAGCTCTGACTTTTCGCGGAGAAGTGGGTTACATTCACTTTGGTGGAAAGGAATTACTGGGTGCCGATTACAGCTACGCCCTGATCCCCTTCTTCTTCCTGGGCGAGTACCAGTTCAGCCCCGGCAGCCAGGTATATGGCCTGGGTGGTGTGGGCATGACCATGGCCCGCTTTAGCTGGGATTGGACAAACCCCTGGACCGGCGCCAAGGAGAACGTTTCCGACAGCAGCAGCGAATTCGGTATCGCTGTGGGTGGAGGTTTCCACCTGAACGAGCAGATGACCCTTGAAGGTCGCTACAATCTCATCAGCGATCTCAATTACCTGAGTGTCCACTTCCTTTACAATTTCTAAACCTGAAGAGGAAGTGACTGAGCCCGGGACTCCATGTCCCGGGCTTTTTTGCATTATAGTGGGCTCTTACTGACCATTTCTCACAGTTTCCATGGATTTCTATAGCATCGTGCCCTCAAAAAATACAAAATAGGTAAGTCAGGTTTGCCTAGGGGGAGTGCGGGGAAGCGGAAAGGATCCCATCCCCTGTCCGTAGAGCCGCCACCCCCTCGGCTTTGGAGTCAATCTGATTGTGAGGGGACGTGTTGGGAAGGGGACCCTGGATGTAAACGGCTGTGCCCGGAGTCATTGTCTCCGGGTTTTTTTTATCGGGGTGACCAGTGCCCAGCCGTAAAGCGGCGATGACCGGAGAGCCATTTGTCCAGAGCTTCTCTGGTTAAGTAGTCGCGGCTTACTAGACCTGAATCAACCCAGGCTCGATTGAACTTGGCGAGGAGATCTGAAGGATAGACGTCGAAGGGGCGTATCTCTGAATCAAAAGGAATAATGAGACTCTTGCTCGGTTGCCCCATATTCAAGGTCAGCCGATCGGGAACTGACCGGTTCGCATTGATCCAGAGGTTGAATGCATCCATGCGAGGTGTTTCTAGAAGATTCGTGAACTCCATTGGATAGCTTGGGAAGACCACGCGAACTTTGCATGAATCGGAAAGACTGAGATCCGCGAAATGGCCGCGGGCCGATTCTGCGTCCAGGGCCGCACCGTTTCGGCAAAGTTCGTCCAGGACAATAAGCGTTCCACCTTCGAAGCGGGCCGTATTGTTGGTCGCCGCAATGTAGATTTCATCTTTACCATCGCCGTCCATGTCGAAGGGCGAAACCGTGTTGATGTGCCCCGCACAATAGTAGGTGGACTTCACTCCACCGTCTTTATCGATGACGGACAGATAACTGGGATAGGACATGTTGTGCCGCATGGATGCGGCGAGTTCGTCCACACCATCGCCATCGAGATCGACCAGACTCAGGGTATGGGCGTAGAAATCGCCCTGGTCCACCTTGTCCGCGGGAAAAACACTTCTAAGGGTTTCGTGATCAGGTCTGTATTCCCAAAGCACTTCAGCGCTCGCAACATCGATGGCCAAGATGCTTCCGTACTGGTCGCTATTGCCGACTTTTCCGATGATGAGAATATCTCGATTGTCCCAGGTGTTTTGCACCCAAGCCACGATCTTGCTTTTAAACTTCAATTCTCCCCCGGGAAGACGGACGCTCTTTTCCCGGATTTCGATACTGTCTCCGTCGCGACCGGCGCGCAGGGCCCATCCCATTACTATGGAGAACAGTATGACGACGGTAATGAGAAACGCCGGGTGACCGTAGATGGGGCGATTGGCTTTACAAGGCTTAAGCAGGTCTTCGAGAGATACATTCAGAGCTTCGGCAATACGCAGAAGCGCCGACTCTTGGGCGAACTCGAAACGGTCCTTCGTGTAATTATCGATGGTTCGCCAACTCAAACCCGTGGCCTGGGCAAGATCAGATTTGCTTAGATTGTTTTGAAGACGGAGTCGCTCGAGATTGCTCGCGAACGCCGTTCCGCGAATACGTATGTTTTTGCCCATTCCCCACTCTTATTGATGCCTTTGCTATAGGCTTGAATCAAATTCAAAATGGAGAATATAG
>JACNKJ010000119.1 GCA_014382085.1 bacterium | reverse complement strand
GGCATTCTCCGCCAACGGATTCGACCTCTACGTACTCACCAGCACTCGGGGCCTCTACCGCTATAGCGACCTGGAAACCTCGGTGGACCCTCCGCCCGCGGCCCTGGTCACCTTGAGCGCCTACCCCAACCCCTTCAATCCCAAGACCACCCTGGGCTTCAGCCTTCCTGCCGCAGGAAGTGCCCGCCTGGAAATCTTCGACGCCAGCGGCCGCCGCGTGGCCAAGATCTTCGACGAGCCAAGGCCCGCAGGCAAGCAGTCGGCGGATTGGAATGCGGAAGCCCTGCCCAGCGGTGTCTATTTTGCGAGTTTGGTGTCCGGAGAATTCGAGGCCAGCACAGGCCTGGTCTTGCTCAAGTAGGCCCCAATGCGAAAGCCCCGAACCGAAGTTCGAGGCTTGCCGGTAGCCCATAGGGGAATCGAACCCCTGTTACCGGGTCGAGAACCCGGCGTCCTAACCGCTAGACGAATGGGCCTTTCGAAAAAACCGCGGCGGTTTTGCCGGGGCAACCTACCGCGAAGCGCATGATGCTAAACAAATTGCAATGCAGCGCTTCTCTCACACCATTCTTGGACCTGAGTCCATCAGGTTGCCCAGCAAGGATTCGAACCTCGATCGGCGGTACCAGAAACCGCTGTCCTGCCGTTAGACGACTGGGCAATGAAGGCGCCAATTTACCAGATCAATCCCCCCCGCGCAAGCCCCTGCCAGGGAAATCCCTGCCCAGGGTGGCCTTGCTATCCCTTTGCTTTCAGGCGCTTTAAGCAAAGATCGCGACCGAGCAATTCACAGGTTTTGAAGATGTCGGGGCTCTTGCTCTGTCCCACCACGGCAACCCGCATGGGGTGGATGAGCTCACCCGCTTTCAGGCTCCAGGACGCCGCCTCCTCGCGCAGGGCGTTCTCCAGAGCCTCGGCCGTGAATTCCTCAAGCGCCTGCCAACGTTCGGCCAAGGCGACCAGCTTCTGGGGTGCATCCCCCAGCAGATACTGAGTTACGGCGGACGCGTCGTAGTTCGGCAGTTCCTTGAAGAAGTGATCCATGCCGAACTCGGCCTCGGCGAAACTCTTGATGCGATTGCCCTGAAGCTCGACCATTTCCACGAAGCGCGCGTCCAAGGGCGGCAGGTCATAACCCTTGGCCAGAAGATGCGCGTGAACACCGGCGGCCTTTTCATCCAGCGCCAGAATCTTGAAATGCTCGCCGCTGAGCCAGCTCAGCTTTTCGATGTCGAAGACCGACGGGTTGCTTCCCACCCGCTTCAGGCTGAAGGCCTCGATGAGTTTCTTGGGCGTGAAGAATTCGGTCTTGCCGTCCAAGCTCCAACCCAGCAGAGCCAGGTAATTCATCATGCCCTGGGGCAAAATACCTTCCTTGGCGAACTCGGCCACTGCCGTGGCGCCGTGTCGCTTGGAAAGACGCGTCTTGTCTTCGCCGAGAATCATGGGTAGATGCGCGAACTTGGGCAGTTTGTAGCCCAGAGCCGCATAGAGCATCAAATGCCGCGGCGTGTTGCTAATGTGATCGTCTCCGCGAATGACGTGGCTGATACGCATGGCGGCATCGTCCACCACCACCGCGAAGTTGTAGCTGGGCAGACCGTCGCCCTTGAGGATGACGAAGTCCTCGAAGAGCGCGTTCTGGAAAACCATTTTCCCGCGCACCACATCGAATAGCGCGGTCTCACCGTCTGCCGGACTGCGGAAACGAATGGCGTGGGCTTCGCCTGACGCGACCCGCGCGGCGGCTTCATCCCGAGACAGCTTGCCGCAACGGCCGTCGTAGCTGGCGTCCTTGCCCTCGGCCTTCAGCGAATCGCGCATGGACTTGAGATCTTCCGGGGTGCAAAAACAGGGATAAGCCTGATCGGCTTCGAGCAGACGATCCACTTCGGCGCGATAGATGTGGCGGCGTTCGCTCTGGAAATAGGGACCGAACTCGCCGCCCGCCTCGGGGCCTTCGTCCCAGTCCAGGCCCAGCCAGCGCATTCCCTCGTAAATGGCGTCCACCGATTCGGCCGTGCTGCGTTCGGCATCGGTATCTTCGATGCGCAGTACAAAGGTGCCGCCCACCTTGCGGGCATAGAGCCAGTTATAGAGTGCGGTTCTCGCCCCGCCCACATGCAGAAATCCCGTGGGGCTGGGCGCAAAGCGCACCCGAATAGGGTCGGCCATCAATTTCCTTTGGGTTCGTAGGCGGCCACCAATTCATCCACGCTCATTCCGTAAACGGCCTCAACGGCGCTTTCGAAATCGAGTTCGGGATCAGCCTCCATGTCGAGAATCAGGCTCGTGAAGTTTCGCAGGCTCTCGCCCACGATGATGCCCTCCACCAATTCATGGGCGCGCCAGAACGCGATGCGACTGGCCTTCATCTCGAGGAAGGTGCCGCCCTCCAAATCGCTGGCCTTGCCGGAAAGGTTGAGCCCTCGGAAAAGCTCGAGGTCGCGAATCATGGTGGCCTGGTCGATGTTAAGACCTTCCGTGATCACGTCTACCTGGCCCTTGAGGATCCACTCCTCTTCGGCCAGGAAGGCGCCGGCACCGTAAAGCAGCCAATAGGGAAGGCGGTCGCCGGTCTTGCGCCGAAGTAGAAGTTCCACATAGGCGTGGGTCAGCGATTCCCGGGCGATGCCTCGGCCGGTGATCATGGCGATGGGTTGGGAGACGATGCCGTCGCCCTGCACGTCGCAGGGCATCCACCAGGGAAGGCTCCAACGGCTGCCGTACTCTTCCGGCGTCCAGGCGGCGCTGAGGCGCACGGGCTCGTTGATGGTGAAGCCAAGTTTGTCCTCGACGCTGTAGTGCACATAGTCCATGTACTCGGCGAAACTTCCCGCCACCTTCTTGCCGCACTCGATGTCGTGATGCAGTTCCACCCATTCGGTGCTCAAAGTCGTATCGGTGTAGATGGGTTCGGGGCGCAAATCGCCAGGACCCCAACTGCGGACGCTCTTCCATCCATAGCCCAAGGGCACGCCCTCGTTGGCCATGGCGATGGCCTTCTCCATGCCGGATAGGTCGCCGGGTTTCAGATCGCCCTGATACCTGATGGTCACGCCGGTGTCGGTCACGAAACTCGTGTCCACCGTGGTTTCCGTATTCTGGGCCAAAGCTCCCGCCGCCAGAAGCGCCAGCAGTGTGAAGATCCGCAATCTCATTCTTCCTCCTTCAGCCAAGGCATGAGAGCTCGAACTCTCTTGCCGGCCGATTCGATGGGATGGGCCGCGTCGGCTTCCAGCCTTTCGCGAAGCCGCGGCCGTCCGCTTCGATGCTCCTCTACCCATTCGCGGGCAAAGCGGCCACTTTCAATGTCGTCCAGCAGCGCTTCCATGCGCTCGCGAGTGCCGGCATCCACAACACGCCGTCCGCGGCTGAGGTCGCCCCACAGGGCCGTGCCGCTGATATGCCGACGCATGCCGTCGATGCCACCGGAGTGAATCAGGTCCGCCAGAATCTTAACTTCGTGCAGGGTTTCGAAGTAGGCGATCTCAGGATCATAACCGCGCGCCACCAAGGTATCAAAGGCGGCGCGAATCAGCTCACTCAAACCCCCACAAAGCACCGCTTGTTCCCCAAAAAGATCGCTTATCGCCTCTTCGCGCAAACTCGTTTCCAGGGCGCCGCTGCGCAGGCAGCCGATGGCCTCGGCGTAAGCCAGTGTGCGCTCCCAGGCCCGGCCGCTGGCATCCTGATGCACGGCCAGCAGTGCGGCGGCCCCTCGACCGGCCTTATAGAGTTTGCGCACCTTGAGCCCCTGGGCCTTGGGCGCGACCAGGAAGATATCGGTTTCAGGGTCAGGATCCAAAATGCCAAAGCCCACGGCAAAGCCGTGACTAAAACCTAAAGCGCTTCCGGGCTTCAAGTTAGGTCGGATTCCAGCCTCGTAGAGCTCGGCCTGAGTCTCATCCGGCGTGAGCATCATGAGGATGTCCGCCTGGGCCGCCGCCTCGGCCAAAGGCGCTACTTGGAAGCCCTCCGCCACGGCCAGCTTCCAGGATGGGCCGCCTTCGCGCAGTCCAATCACGAGATTCGCCCCCGAATCGCGCAGGTTTTCGGCCTGGGCTCGGCCCTGATTGCCGAATCCGGCTAGAACCACGCGCGCGCCGGCCAGGCCGGAGGCGGGGGCATCCTTATGGGAAAAGTGGCGAGACATGGGCTTTGTCTAACAAATGCGACAGGTCCGCGCAAGGCCGCTCGGGGATGGGAATTGAGTGTGGCAAGAGATCCGTCTATAATTGAGAAGCTCCAGCCCGGGAGGATCCCAATGCCTCGTGCATGCCTCGCCGTTGTTCTTCTGCTCTCAGGATCGGCCTTTGCCGAGCTTCCCCCCTACTACGATCTGCGCGACGAAGGTCGCGTGACCTCGGTGAAGGACCAGCAGGGCGGCACCTGCTGGACCCACGGCGTCATGGCCGCCATGGAAGGCAACCTGCTCACTACGGGCCTCTGGACCGCCTACGGTGAATCGGGCGAACCCAACCTTGCCGAGTACCACCTGGACTGGTGGAACGGATTCAATCAGCACAACAACGACGACATGGATCCACCTTCGGGTTCGGGGCTGGAAGTGCACCGCGGCGGTGACTATCGCGTGTCGGCGGCCTACCTGTCGCGGCAGGAGGGCGCGGTACGCGATATCGACGCACCTCTCTACGATGAACCGCCCCTACGCTGGGA